>QNEY01000167.1 GCA_003645385.1 Gammaproteobacteria bacterium
CGCATAAAATACTGTACAAATTGTATCATATTCACACCAATATAAGCGTTTACTTATTTTCAAGTATTTATTATTATTTTTCAATAAAAAAGCCGGCATATTGCCGGCTTTTTTATCGTCAAACATCAAACCTAGTCATCTGATGACTTATCTTTATTGATATGTTTCATTGCGTAATATACAAAGTATGCAAGTCCAACAATCATTGCGACAACACTTAAAATTACAGAAATGGAAACCCAATCTACATTCATAATTTTTCTCCAGACCCAATAGAAGACATCAAGCTTCTACAAATTATATTATTGTCCACCACCAAATTGGTGAACATAAACAGCTAATTTCTTAATTTCTGTTTCTGTTAGGCGTTCAGCTTCATCACCTTCAAGTTCATCATCCCAATCGATTTCATTAGGATCTTCACCTTCTTCAATCGCGTAGGTTCTGGCTTCAATCATAATCGCCATCTTCTCGCTCCACTGTGGCATGACAGCTACACGTGTTTCTGGATCAGAAGCATCATTTACACCGTGAAGGATGCTATATCTAATTTGATCTTCAGCACCTGAAAAACGCCAGATTTTATCTGTTAGATTTGCTGAACCCATGGCTTTAACACCTTTGGCATCTGCACCATGACAAGCAAAACAGCCTTTAGCATTATATAAGGCCAAACCAGCTTCAGTAGGTACACCATTTGAACTATCAATAACAAATTGAACAAGTTGATCAACTTCTTCAGTTGTTAACAGGTTTGCATGGGCTGGCATGGTACCAGCACGACCATTCGCTATACTCATCGCAATGTCGTTAACACTCCCGCCATACAACCAATCATCATCGGTAAGATTAGGATAACCTGCACCTTCTGCAGGTGCACCACCCGTACCATGACACGCTGCACAGTTATCACCATAAAGTACTTTACTTGAACCAATGGCATAATTTAGCATTTCTTGATCTGCCAGAATTTCTTCCATTGACATTGCTGCCAACTTATTTTCAAACGGCGCACGAATCTCTTCAACTTTTGCCATGTCTTCTTTAAACTCATTAATTTGAGTCCAACCTAAAAGTCCTTTAGTACTATCATTAACCAACGGTAATGATGGATACAAGATAAAGTACACAATTACCAACAATCCACTCAAATAGAGTGAGTTGAGCCACCAACGTGGGCAAGGGTTATTTAACTCCCTAATACCATCCCAAACATGGCCGGTGTCTTCAACCTGAGTAGGGTTCTTTTTATTATCTGCCATCTTATTTCTCCGATTTTATCTCGTCTTCGTCTAAAAGCATGGTGCGATGTGACTCTATTTCTTCTTTATTTTTTGGGTTATATGTCCAGAAAAAGACAACAACCAAGATAATAAAGACACTCACTGTCAACACCAAGCCAAACCAGTCTGTTCCAGTCATCGCGCTCCAATCAGTATGAAAATACTCTTGAAGTTTAGTCACGATAATCTCTGCCTGGTTCGAATTTAATCATGGTACCTAACACTTGAAGATATGCGACCATTGCATCCATTTCAGTTTTACCTTCAACTGAAGCCGCAGCACCATTAATATCTTCATCAGTATAAGGTACGCCTAAGACTCTCATCGCTTTCACACGTTTTTCCATGCCTGCCCCATCAATGGTTGCATTATCTAACCATGGATAATTAGGCATTACTGATTCAGGAACAACACTACGTGGAGCACGCAAATGCTGTCTATGCCACTCATCAGAGTATTTACCGCCTAAACGAGCAATATCAGGTCCAGTACGTTTCGAACCCCATTGGAATGGGTGATCGTATTTAGACTCAACAGCTAATGAATAATGTCCATAGCGATCTTTCTCATCACGGAAAGGACGAATCATTTGTGAATGACACAAATAACAGCCTTCACGTTGATAGATATCACGACCGGCCAATTCAAGAGCCGTGTACGGACGAACACCTTTCAATTCTTCATATTCTGGATGATTGACATCTTCAAATGTTGTATCTAAATAAAACAGCGGAACAATTTCCACGATACCACCTACTGAGACAATCATGGCCGTTGCTAATACCAAGGCCCAGACATTCTTTTCCAGCTTCTCTTGAAAGGTTACTGGTTTATTTGAGTTATGTTCAGACATTCCAGTCTCCTTTATATATTAGCGTTAGCTAGAGCTGCTGTTCTCGCAGATGAGTCAGCAATAGCTTTACGAATAGTTACAGTAATGTTGAATAGCATAATGCAGCCACCTAGGAAGAATATTAATCCCCCTGCAGCACGCATTGCGTAATAAGGATGCATTTGAGCTACTGACTCAACAAAGGTATATGCCAAGTTACCGTAGTCATCATATGCACGCCACATTAGGCCTTGCATAATACCTGATACCCACATTGCTGTGATGTAAACAGCTGTACCAATTGTCGCCATCCAGAAATGCAGATTGACTAACTTAACAGACCAGATGGTTGTGCCCCATAAACGCTCTACCATGTGGTAGATAGCACCAATAGAAACCATAGCAACCCAACCTAATGCACCTGCATGTACGTGACCGATAGTCCAGTCAGTGTAATGAGATAGAGCATTAACCGTTTTAGCTGCCATTACCGGGCCTTCAAACGTTGACATTGCGTAGAATGCTAATGACACAATAAGGAAACGTAAGATGTAATCTGTACGTAATTTATCCCATGCGCCACTTAATGTGAACATACCGTTAATCGCACCACCCCATGATGGGATAATCATCGCTAACGAAATTGCTGCGCCTAGTGAACCGGTCCAATCTGGCAAAGCGGTATATTGAAGGTGATGAGCACCTAACCATACATAACCAAATGTTAATGCCCAGAAATGAACGACTGATAAGCGGTATGAATAAATAGGACGATTTGCTTGCTTAGGTACAAAATAATACATAATCCCTAAGAAACCAGCGGTCAGGAAGAACCCAACTGCATTATGCCCCCACCACCATTGAATCATCGCATCTTGTACACCAGAGAAGATTGAATAAGATTTAAATAATTCAACCGGGATAGCCAAGCTATTTACTACGTGTAAATAGGTAATCATGATCATCATTGCCAAGAAGAACCAGTTAGCAACATAGATGTGTGAAACCTTGCGTGTGGCGAGTGTCATAATGAAGTTAAAGCTATATGCTAGCCAAACAACGGCAATCAAAATATCAATTGGCCATTCTAATTCGGCATATTCTTTTGATTGTGTAAGACCTAAAGGCAAGGTAATGACGGCACTGACAATGACAAGATTCCAGCCCCAGAAGGTAAACCAGGCTAATTTATCACTCCACAAGCGTACACCTGATGTACGTTGCACAATGTAATAAGCTGTTGCCATTAATGTCGAACCACCAAAGGCAAAGATAACTGCATTGGTATGTAATGGACGTAAACGACCAAAACTAATATATGGATTATCAAAATTCAAAACTGGCCAAGCCAATTCTGACGCGATATAAACACCTATACCGGTGCCGACTACCAAGTAGACGACCGCCATATAGGCAAACCACTTGACTACTTCAAAACTATATTGCTGTTGTTCCGCTTGCATAGCGATCACACCTTCTCTCAATGAAAAACACTATCAACTTCTCTATTCGAAAAATATTGACCCATTCCATCACGCCTAAAATAAAGCATCGCTGAATTTTACAGCAAAATTATTGTCAAACTTACAATTATCACTTGATCTAGATCAAATAATAGGGGAAAAGCCTTAACTCTTAGTTATTTGCCTTACTTTTATACGCAATGAACGATTGTGCTTTTTTCGTTGTCATAGGTCAAGCCCTATAAAACTCGTTGTCTTAAGACAAACTAGAAAACCTCTGAAAATCATTACTTTAATGTATTTATTAAATAATCTATCTATTAAAAATAACCACACTCTTGATAGTGATGAACTTTGTATGCGTTAATTTTTATATGGGGTTGAGTCTAACTAAAAGTTAACAGCAAGTACTACCTGCCTACCTTCAGCAACTAATAAATTATAGGTTCGACATGCCGGACCTAACAACATTGATTCAACACCAATAGCTTGTTCAGCAAATTTAACTAATATTTCGGGGGGGAGTTGAGTACTAGATTGTTGTGCCAAGATCAGGACTTCCGTTCCCAAACTCTTAAAGTAATCAACATCACTAATGGATAGCTCCACTATATGATTAATTGGCCACTCAGTAATAATCTTTTGGGGAGTGATGATCAGACTGGTATCAAATGTCAGAGAATCAAAATTATCTTTTGCTTTTATAACAATAGAATTATTGTCATATGCATGTATGTGGTTAACGTCTGCTAGAGGTTCCAGACTAAATTTCATTATGCGTTATTTAGTCTGAAAATCCAGCTGCAGTATTGACACGATCACGTAACTCTTTACCTGGTTTAAAATGTGGTACATATTTCTCATCTAGGGTTACCGATTCACCACTTTTAGGATTACGACCTACGCGTGCTGGACGATGATGTAATGTAAAACTACCAAAACCACGAATTTCAATTCGGTCACCACCAGATAAACTTTCGCTCATTTGCTCAAGCATTAACTTAAC
>QNEY01000168.1 GCA_003645385.1 Gammaproteobacteria bacterium
ATTACACTAAAAGAACTCAAAGAATTAAGGTGTACAGAATGCAAAAAAGGGGCTTTGTTTGACGATACACATGGACTGGCGTTATTCTTAGGGGTAGTGCATAGAGAGTGCGATAAATGTGGATACCGCCAAGCACTGAAACCACAAAGGAGTGCCATATGAAAATCTACACACCGTCGTTTACTGAAGAACCAAACAACAGCCCATACCCATCTAAAGCTCATAACTGGGCTACCATGGAAGAATTATATCATGCCTATGCTGAGTTCGTGCAGACCTGTGAGAACTTTGGGTCTAAGCCTGCCCCATTATGGGTATTCGATGGGGAGTGTGCAGGTGATGAAGAGAAGTACGGATATCCCGACTACCCAGATCATATTATGCGTGTTGGTCCACGGGGTGGCATTATTGTAGAGAGGGCGTAATGATTAAGATGAACATGAAACAGGCAGCGAAATACATTGACAAGACATTCTGGCCGACATGTAAAGTGATTTGCCTGATGGAAGGCCCGACCAACAGTAAGCACCAGAAAAGCGAAATGAGCATCAACTGGGATATTGCTGAAAGCATGGTCAGGACACTCACTGATCCTGAAGTTTGTGACACAAATGAAGACCTCTACTATTTTACCATTGGTAACGCCTATATGATTGACGGTGAAAGAGTACTTGGGAAGCCACACCGCCCCCGTGGTGCGTCGCAATAGCACTTTGTATACCAATGGGCAAGCTGTAACAAGCAACGCATGAGGAAGCGTTTAAATGGTTTGTGGAGCATAAGGTTTTTATTTACTTGACAGTACTGTTCCTATATGCTATATATACCATTATACAATTTAACAGGGGTGAAAGCCCCTTACCGATGAAGTCAACACTGACGGAGGTTTTCAATGCAAAAAACTGTAATTAAGATTTACGGGGATGCGTCCCACGCATGGTGTGCTGTACCAGTGGAAGAACTCAAAGAGCTAAACATAGCTCACCTTATCTCAGGGTATTCGTATCATAGGAATGATATTGCATACCTTGAAGAAGACTGTGACCTTGGCATTTACATGAATCGCCTAAAGGAATTGCACCCTGATATGGAGTTCATTTTCAAAGAAGAACACACCAACAGGGAATCACACATCAGGAATTACAAATCATACTTATTGGGGACATGCTTTGAATGATATAATCAAATTTATTATAGGCAGGCCGATTGAAGGTATTAGTCTCAATGGTTATGAGTACCTGCTTGACCCTGATGGACATGAACTGCTGTTTGATACAGTGGATGAGGCCAAGAAGCTGTTGAGCGATAACGGTGTTGAGGGTGATGAACTCGAAGACTGTTATGTGTATCAGAAAGTAAAAATGGTAGGCAAAGTCCTGGTGGCTATGGAGGAAACTGAGTGAATATTTGGATGCAAGATGGTTCAAATGAGCCAGAAAAAATTGAAGAGTGTGCTAAAGCTGATGCCCTGTATCTTGTCACAGAGTATCGTATGGCCTTTAATTGTAGCCGTACAGAAATACGGGTATGGTCAGGGTTGAAGAGAGATGCCCCTAACCAGTGGAGATGACATGAACCAAATAATGATAACGAGGCTTATCATTGAAACCACCAGACAGTGTCAGCTTATGTGTAATCACTGTCTGCGTGGGGACTCTGAAAAGCTGACCATGAGCAGGGGACACATGGAACAACTGCTTGAGAATGTTGAGTTCATAGATAACGTGACATTCACTGGCGGTGAGCCATTCCTTAACCCTGAGTGCATTGAGGATTTCATCAGCATTTGTAGGCTTGGGAGCATTGAGGTGAACAGCTTCTTTATTGCCACCAACGGTATTGTACATGAGACTGACACTGACCTGTCAAGGCGTGGACTGGCTGCTGTGTGTGGGCTGTACTCTTTGTGTGCTGATAATGAAGTAACACAGATCAGAATATCAAACACTCCTTGGCATGGTGAAAATACCTCTCAAGAGAATTTGCTTTCTGCATTTAGTTTCACCCATTGGGAAGGGGCTGACTGGATACCAGCTTCAATTATTGCGGAAGGTAGGGGTGCAGGAATACACGGCTCATCAAGAACAGTTGACAATAATATTAACTGGGACTACCCTGACGAGGTTGATGTGTACCTGAACTGCGAAGGCAAAGTATGTTGGAATTGTGACCTCAGTTACGAAACACAACGGCTGTGTGGTCTGCACCTTGATGGGGCGGTACACATGCTGGATCAAATTAATGATGCAAGACTGGAGGAATGTGCATGATGGATGTAGTGATACACGCAGATGGTGAAATGTATGTGGGATTAGTCAGTGGTTGGTTCAAGGTAATCGCCTTGTTCACTGATATAGATGCCACCAATGTGTTCCTCGACAAGAACCACAACTGCGGTGTTCTGGCAGAGGAAGGTAAGGTTATCATTGTTGCACTGAATGAGGACTGTGGCTTAAAGGAACTACCTCAAATAAAATATGATGTGTACGGGAATCCAGTATGAAAACATATAAAGGATGGATGCAAAGTAGTCACTCCACTTTCAGTACCTATGTCCAACCCAATGATGAAATTGACGAGGACATGTACTACTATTTTATGGAAGTTGTGCCACCACTTGATGCTGGTCCGTGCTGGTTCCTTATGGGTGAGGCAATAGATCATGATGTGAATGGTCAGATACTGCATGACTTGTTCATTGAAAAGGATAACAAATTCTACTTCAAAGGGGCACACAACGAGGCTCAAATTGAAGAGTACCTACAAAGAGGTATACTCACATAATAAACCTTGACAGGCATTAGTCTGTGTGGTATATATACCATATAACAATGTAACAGGGCACAACGCCCTTACCTAAGAAGCTGGCAACAGCGGAGGTGACCATGCAAACCGTACAACCCCAAGACCAAATGCTTGTTGACTTTGTGTACTACCTAATGTATAGTTGGAACTATAATAAACATTAGAAAGGAGACACATAATGAAGATATGTACATGCTGTAATTCACCAAAAGAAGTTACTTCTTTCAGCTTAAACAAAAGAATGGCTGATGGTAGGTTAAACCAATGTAAAGAATGCTGTAGTACATTACAAAGGGAGAAGTCGAAGGGTGTTATGGGGCAAATACAGGGGATGTTTGGTACGCAGGTAAGGAGGTCAATTAAAAAACAATATCCGTTGCCTGCCTACACAGAGCAAGAATTGATTGATTGGTGCATGGGTCAGTCTTTATATTTCAAATTACACAAGGGGTGGGAACAGTCTGGCTACGATAGGTGGTTAGCACCATCATGTGATAGAATTGATGATTATAAACCATACACATTAGATAATATACAACTAATGACATGGAAAGAAAATTTTGACAATGGTAACAGGAATAGAAAAAATGGTAAAAATAATAAAATGTCTGTAGCGGTACTACAGATAAATAGGAGGACTGTAACAAAGTATAACTCATCATGGGAGGCACAGCGACATACTGGAATTAGTCAGGGTAATATAATCGCTGTGTGTAAAGGGAAAAGAAAAACAGCAGGGGGGTATCAGTGGAAATATGAAACAGCTACTTAAACATTTTGAAGAGGTTACAATGAGTGACCATCAGTTCGCAAAGCATTGCCATGACAAAGGGTGGGAAGGCAAAGTTAATCCACTCAAAAATTACACACAATTCATCCTGCCTACTGGGTCAGTCATTGCACTTGTGCGATACAAAAATGATGCCCCTGTCAACCGCTGGATTTACTTACCCAAGGAGGTTACCAGTGAGTGATTTAACACCACAGGAAATTGATGTAATCAAAGCCTGTTTAGAAGGTGAGTCTGAAACCCTTGAGGGGTGTAGACACATCAGCCTGCCGAGCAGTGCCGTTAATAATTCTAAAAAGGTGATTGCTGCCATCATTGAAAAACTTGATGGAGGCACGGGTAGTATATGGATAAACACCCGTGAAAAACTGGATGACCTTATTAACCGTCACGCAGAAGCTGTGCTGGTTACTGCTGAACGACTGCATAACTCAGGTGGTATTGATCCTGGTGAGTACAACCACGGGAACTGGGCGTATGCTAAAGTCCTTATGACAGTGGCACTCAGACAACATTGTAATGATTACTTCCCAAGTAATACAGACGGTGATAAATTACGGGCTACAGATATCAAAAACTTAATGCATTTTTAGGAGATACCATGCCAACTTATGAAGCAGAAATATTATGCCGTGTAACAGCAAGAATGACCATTGAAGCTGACAGTGCGGAAGAGGCTGAGGAAATAGCTGCATCTGATTTTGAAGGGCTGACTGCCTACATGGGGAACAGTGGTTGTGACAAACTCGTAGGCACTGAAGATAAACGTGTAGCCCTTGACGCTGATTGTGGTTGGGAAATACTTGATGTTATGGAGGACTACTAATGGCTACATTTAGTGCAAGATGGTGGGAACTGTACGCCAGCCAAGAAGGGGCTGACGAATGTGCCAAACATATTACACAGAGGCTTGGCTACCATGTGGGGAAAGCCTGTGAGTGTATGCGTGACGACCACCGCTTCACCTCTGAAAAAGCGGCAGAACAGGTG
>QNEY01000169.1 GCA_003645385.1 Gammaproteobacteria bacterium
AACCTTCATTAATCAGATCTTGCCAAAACTCATGTTGTGGCTGGCTGGTTTGTATAAATACTTCACCTGCTTTTTTACCACGGCCTGCACGACCAGTAACTTGGGTAATCAGTTGAGCCAAGGTTTCTGTTGCTCGAAAATCAGCACTGAATAAACCTTGATCCGCATCCAACACACCCACCAAAGTCACATCATGAAAGTTATGACCTTTAGCTAACATCTGGGTGCCTACTAATATTTTGGCTCCACCTTGCTCAATATCATTCACCATATCAGCAAAAGAATTCACTCTCTGAGTAGTATCTCGATCAATTCTTAAAACCGGTGTTTCTGGAAAAAATTTTTGGAGAGTTTGTTCTATTTGTTCAGTACCAGCACCATAAGTATTTATATCAACAGCCTGACATTTTGGACACTGCTTTGGTAAGCGAACAATAAAACCACAATGATGACACATCAAAATATTACGTCGTTGATGCACGATCATTTTGGCATCACAGTGTGAACAGGTTGCTTGCCAATCACATTCATGACACATCAACACTGGAGCAAAACCACGACGATTCACAAACAGTAGAACCTGATTGCCTGCTGTGATTTGAGTTTGAAGAGATTTATACAATTCACTCGATATACCACTACCCGCTGTCGGACCAGCAGTGTCTATAAGCTTCACTTTTGGCAGAGTTGCCCCTGTGGCACGTTTATTCAAAGTTAACAGCTGATATCGCTGTTTTTGGACGTTATACAGACTTTCCAATGACGGTGTCGCACTCCCCAACACGATAGGAATACCCGCCCTTTTAGCTCGAATTAAAGCAACATTTCTTGCATGGTAACGTAGACCGTCTTGTTGCTTGTATGAACCATCATGTTCTTCGTCAATTATGATTAACCCTAGTGTTTTTAATGGGGTAAATACAGCTGACCGAGTACCAATAACAACATCTGCCAAGCCTTCTTTTGCTAATAACCAGGATTGTTTGCGTTCACCATCTGAGACAGCTGAATTTAACACTACAATACGAGCAGCCAAACGTTGTTGGAAACGATCAACAAATTGCGTTGTTAAGCCAATTTCTGGGATTAAGATTAAAACTTGTTTACCTTCGGAGACGGCTTGTTGTGTTAACTGGATATAAACTTCTGTTTTACCACTGCCGGTTATACCTTGTAATAAATAAGGCGAAAATACAGTTCTAGTATTCCAAACTGTTTCGACTGCATGTTGTTGTTCATCATTTAACGGGCACGGTTCAGATAAATCCTGTCGTACTTCTGTTTGTTTTATTTGTCGATATTGTGAAATACACTTTTTTTCTTCTAAAGCCTTAAGGGATGAACGGCTCTGCCCTAGTTGTTTAAAAATATCTTTTTGACTAATGCCTGTGACGTTTTGTGTACATAACTCAATTATCTGTTGTTGTTTCTTGCCTAGCTTAATATCTGTCTGAGATGGTTGAAGTATCCAAACCGTTTCTGTTTGAAGCTCACTACTTTCACCTTGCCTTAATTTTTTAGGTAATACAGCTTGTAGGCAATCCCCAATTGGATGATGGTAATAATCACTGAGCCATTGTGTTAAAGATAATAAATCTGATGGAAGAAGTGCTTGCTCATCTAAACCTTCAAGGATTGGTTTTAATTTGGACAAATCATCTTTATCAGTAATTGTTTTGGTATTTAATATAATGCCAACTACTTGTCGATTTCCAAAAGGAACTCGTACTCTCATTCCTGCTTGCCAATTAATTTTTACATTATCCGCAAGATAATCAAAACTTAATCTTAAAGGACATGGGATTGCGATTTGTAAAATTAGAGTCATATAAACAATATAATATAAGTATTTAAAAGATAATGATGTTAGTTATTAATGCTTGTGGGTATCTGGATAGTTATTTATTTATGATAAATATCATTCTGTTAGATGTTTTATTGTTGTTGATAACTACAGTGGTTTATCTTCATATACTTGTGGGTAACTTGGTAACTTATCCACAGGTAAAGTTATCCACAGATTATGATCAGTTTTATCAGAGTGGTTATACATAAGTTATTATGAGTCCTTTTCATTGAGATCTTCAAAATTAAGATCCAGAGATTCAAAGTGAGTTAATGCTTTCACAGCTTGCTGATTTATTCGTCTTATTTGACTGATAGTACTTATGATTCTATCCATTTTTGCTATTGAAAGCGTACCTTCTGCCCCTCTACGCAATAATAAAGATTTTAAGGATTGATATTTAATTTCAAATAGAGATAGATCCCTCTCAAGACCATCACTATTATTGTTATTCTGCCCAATTTCAGACTGTTCTAGTAGATTGATACTTTGTTTGTAAAACTCGTTAATTTGATTTTGAATATCTGAGTTTATGACTGTTGATAGCTGTTTTTTTGAGGAATTAATCATTAAGGTTAATTCAGATATAGCATCATAATATTGTGTAACACGCAGGATTATTGGTAGTTTTTCCGATATTTTATCGCTGAGATTTTGGGTGTATAAATCTTTGGTATAGTCTCCGATAGCGATAGTTAGTTTTTTAACCACTGCTTTTTTATTAGTCATACCTTGGTTAGCACTTTCGAAGTTAATACTATCTTTAGCCATAGCTAGTGTGTAATTGCTAATACGAACTATTTCACGACTTAAAGCGTGCAATGCCAATGATGGCAAGCTTAAAGAGTTTTTAGTGAGAAATTGTGCTTTACCTTCATCTTCTTCTTTAGTTTTAAAACGGTGTGATAGCCACTTAACTAGCTTGTTTGCAATTGGCCACATCAAGATGACACCGAGCACATTAAATACAGTATGAAATAACGCTAAAGTTGTGGTGGTAGTGGGTGTGGCAGTAAAAAAACTTTGGCTGAATAAAATGAATGATAGTAATGGTGACAATAAAATAAGTGACACAATGGCAGTCACTAGATTGAAAACAACATGACTGGCAACAACACGTTTAGCAACAGAGTTTGTGCCAAATGATGAAAAAATAGCAGTGGTTGTCGTACCAAGATTACCGCCAATAACAAGTGCTGCGGCAGGCAATAAACTAATCAATCCTCCTGCTAACGCAGTTAATGTTAGTGCTAATGTCACACTGGAAGATTGCATTAAAACAGTAATTAAAAAACCAAGCCCAACAAAGAGTAAGATCTCTTGGATACCATTTTCACCATTACTGCTTAGTGATATATCGGCACCTAATAAAGAGAAAGTGTCTTTTAATACATCAATCCCCATAAATAACACACCAAAACCGACTAAGACCTGGCCTAAAGCACCAATACGTGAGCCATTTTTGATTAGTTTCATTACCATGCCAATACCGATCATGGGTAATGCAAACACACTGATTTTGAAGTTGAAACCGATGAGGGTGACTAACCAGCCGGTTGTGGTTGTACCAATATTACTACCAAAAATAATCCAGATAGCACGCTTTAAATTTAATAAACCTGCATTGGCAAAACCAATTGTAGCGACTGTGACAGCACTGGATGATTGAATTAAAGCAGTTAAAAACATACCTACTCCTAATCCACGAAGTCTGGTTTTGGTCCAATGATGTAAAAAGTGAGTGAGCGTACCGCCTGCAGCCATTTTAAGGCCATCAGACATTAACCACATGCCAAGCAAAAACAGCCCTAAACCACCAATACCAGCAATGATCATTGAAAAAATAGACATAATATTCTAATTTGAGACGTTTATTAAAAGTAACAATAAAGATCTTGATAATACCTGATATAGAGATGAGCTGGTATTATGCTAGGAGATACATTTTTATGGGTTTATAGGCAAGTGAAATTAGCAATTATTGTAGCAACAGATCAGCGAGGTTTAATTGGTAAGGAAAATGACTTGCCATGGAAATTATCGGCTGACTTGCAGTATTTTCGCCGGGTAACGATGGGAAAACCATTGATTATGGGCCGGAATACTCATGAGTCTATCGGACGGCCTTTGCCTGGAAGACAAAATATTATTGTCACTAAAAATCAGGATTATAAGGTTGATGGCTGTACGGTAGTCCACTCAACAAAAGAGGCGTTTCAAGCTTGTGGTAACGCCGAAGAAGTAATGGTAATGGGCGGATCATCACTCTATGAGCAGTTATTGCCAGAAGCCGATAAGTTATATTTAACTTTAGTTGATGCCAGCCTGGAAGGTGATACTTGGTTTCCAGACTGGAATAAAGCTGATTGGCGTGAAATTAGCCGTGAAGATCATCTTGCAGATGATAAAAACGACTATCCCTATAGTTTTATTGTCTATGAAAGACTTGAGTCTTAAGACGTTAAAATACGCAGCGCTGCTTGGGTGTGTTCAGCTGCTTCATGACCTAAATCAGTTAAGTAACCACCATCTTCACTATCTACCAAACCTTTAGTATGCAAACGTTGGGTGGCAGCAATAAGGCCTTCTCGGGCAGTATGGTGGACTTTTATACCTTCTTGAGTGCTGTCGAGGTTATAACGTAGTAATACTTCAATTTCATCGACGAGTTCTTGTTTAATGGTCATGCTGATTGCCTTATTCGATTGATATTGAATCCAATCCTACACGGAT
>QNEY01000170.1 GCA_003645385.1 Gammaproteobacteria bacterium
GGCTGAAACTGGCATCATAGGCCGTAAGGACAGCTATTTTATTATGCTCCGCTTTCATTTTCCGCAAACTTGTTAAATTTAACCGTGCCATCTTTATTTCTCTTTTACCGGTAAGGGGTTGTAATACTGACGACCACTTTGTAGCGTACTTATCTGCTCCAATAAGTTTTTATAATCCTGTTCACTATTGATCAAGTCAATTTGTTCAGCATTCACAATCAATAATGGAGCTTCATCATAGTAATGGAAAAAATCTGCATAACTATCTGACAATCGCTGCAAATAAGCATCCTCAATCCGTTGTTCATAACCGATACCACGTTGAGATACTCTAGCCTTCAACACTGATAATGGTGCTTGTAAATATATCACCAAATCAGGTGTGCGATGATGCAGAGTTAAGTTGTCATAGACCATGTTATATAAGGCTAGCTCATCATCATCCAAGGTGATTTGAGCAAATAAGCGATCTTTCTCAACCATAAAATCAGCGATATGCAAATCATTAAATAAATCATCTTGCTGTAAAGATTTACTTAATTTCACACGTTGCATCAAGAAGCTGAGCTGTGTAGGTAATGCTGACTGTTTTGGATGTAGATAAAATTTTTCCAGAAATGGATTGCGCTCTGGTTGTTCAAATAAGGTTGTGCCTGAAAAACTCTCGGCCAGACGCTTAACCAGATGGGTTTTACCAACGCCAATCGGTCCTTCAACAACAATATATCGATGCGGTAGTGTATTCATATTTAGCTATTTTCAATCCGACTTAAGCCGTCCAAAGGACATTGTGTACATAACTGTTCAATTGTACCCATACCCGGAATAATTAATTCAGGCGCTATTTCTTGTAATGGATAAAGTACAAACGATCGCAATGGCATTCCAGGATGAGGTACCTGCAAGCGTTCATCATTAAAGATTTTATCACCATAGATTAACAAGTCCAGATCTAAAGTTCTTTCACCCCAATGGCGATTTCGTTCACGACCATGTTGCAATTCAATTTCTTGTAACTGATCTAATAAATTATGTGCTGACAAAGTGGTGTCCAATGCAACAACAGCATTAGTATAATCTGGCTGGTCTTGTGGCCCCATAGGTGGGCTTGCATATAATGATGAACTTTTAATTACATTTGTATCTGGTAATAATTGTAAGGCTTTCACTGCTGTTAAAACTTGCTCGATTGGATCTGCTAAGTTACTACCTAGGCCAATAAATACTCTCATTATTCACTCTTGGCAGCAGGCTTTCTTCGACGGCGACGACGTGGTTTATGTTTGCCTCCACCAGTTGAAGCCAAAGCCTTGACCATTGTCTGTTGCTCATCTTCGGCCGCTATCTGAAATTGCGTCCACCAATCAGCCAATTCTGTTAATGGCTCTCCTGTTTCTGATCGTAATAACAAGAAATCATAGCCTGCTCTGAATTTTGGATGTGCTAACGATCGAAATGCTTTTTTACCAAAGCGCTGCTCTAATCGAGGCTGTAATACCCAGATATCACGGCTAACAAGTGTGAACCTTTTTGGTATCGCTACTCGTTTAACTTGTTCTGAAATAACTTCCGTTGCTGCTTGCTGCAATGCTGGTATAGCCGGAATATTACGTGCTTTATTTTCTTGCCACTTCTGCCTGACAGGCTCCCAAAGTATTGCTGCAAACAAAAATGCTGGAGTTACAGGCTTGCCTTCATCAATACGAAGATCAGTATTCTCCAATGCTTTAATTAACAAGGTTCTCGGATAACCATCTTGCTCGGTATGTAATATCTCAGCTGTCTGAGGAAATAAACAATCAAACAGGCCGTAATGACATAACAATTCATGTGTCACAGCGGCATTACCACTTAAATACAACTTCAATGACTCATCAAATAATCGTGCAGCTGGAATATCAGACAGCAAATTTGCTAGTTGTGGAATTAAGCGTTCAGTCTCATCGTCCAACAATAAACCTAACTTACCGATGAATCGAATTGCTCGCAACATTCGCACTGGATCTTCACGGTAACGAGTTTCAACATCACCAATCAAGCGAATTTTGCCAGCATCTAAATCAGCAATCCCGCCGGTATAATCAATGATCGAAAAATCACGGATATTGTAATAGAGGGCATTAATCGTAAAGTCACGACGCCAGGCATCTTGTTCCAAGGTACCAAAAACATTATCTCTGACTATTCGTCCCTGTTGATCAACATGCTGCTCTGCTTCTGGTGGTGCTCTGAAAGTAGCAACCTCAATCACTTCGCGTCCATAACGAACATGCACCAGCTTGAAGCGACGTCCAATCAAACGGCTTCGTTTAAATAGCTGATTCACCTGTTCAGGTGAGGCATTCGTTGCTACATCAAAATCTTTCGGTTCATGACCCAGCAACAAATCACGTACACATCCACCTACTAGATATGCCTCATAACCCGCATCTTTCAGGCCATATAACACTTTTAAAGCAGCAGGACTTATTTGAGATCGTGAAATTGTGTGCTGAGAACGAGGAACAATTAAAGGTTCAGCATTAGAATTTTGTGAACGAGATGTGTTTCTTTTAAGTCTACTAAAGATTTTATTAAGGGATAACATTGCTGCGTATCATATCATGCTTCTTATTTGTTATTTAACGATACTAAATATCAATTATTCTTCACCTTCAAACTCTTCATCTCCATCCTCTGAGTCATCGTCTTCTGGTATATAGATAAATTTCAGGTCTGAATAATTAAAAGAACTTTGTTCCTTATCAAGAGTTACTAATCTGGAATCAAAATGAGGGTTACTACTCATTTCTTTAAAAAAACACTATCCCCCTGTAGAAAATCTATTACAATGAAATTAACAACTTAACAAATGAATTAAAACTATTTTATGAAGAATGGAAAATCACATCTTAGCTATCGGCTTCATCAGCTTGCCCACTTGGGTTTGCCCAGCCAAATCTTTATTCCTGCTTTATTGCAAGAATTGCATCATGAAATGCCTTCTATTTCAAATACATTCTGCTGGCAAGATGATAATGAAAAGCTATGCAATATCTATGATGAAATGTCTAATAACGATGTTATCCAGAAATTTATCCTTTCAATGGCGAGTACTAAGTCTGATAAATATACCCACACGACTAACTGGGTCAGTCAACTAGACAAACCAACAACTTCTTTAGAATATTTTGGTAAATGTGGATTTGTTGGTGATTTTTATAAAACAATTTTAATGCCTATGGGGTATTTTAATACCTGCTTTGTACCAGTATTCCATCCTCAAACCAATAGACGTCTTGGTATCTTAATGGTTCATCGTTCTAAAACTGACAAAGACTTCAACCATCATGAATGTCAGTATCTTGAACGAGTTGCATCGATCATTACTTATGGCTTAATACAGGCAAGTAACGAGCAAACCTACACCATAGATGGTTGGGATCAAGGTTTACTTATTGTCGACCAAAAAGGAGTCCTGCAACATTCTTGTGAAATGGGTGAGAAACTACTTTCTTTAGCATCATCATCTTTTTTTGATGGTTCTCTAGCTGGCAGTGTAAATGATTTACATGTATTTAAAGGTTTCCATGTATTGGTCAAAGACTTACTCCAGACAAATAAACACAAACCACATGCTAAAAATCCTACATTGAGCACTTCTAATGCTTGGGGTGAATTTAAATTAAGGGGATTTTTAATCAAGGATAAGGTTGGCAAGCGAGCTCCTCGAATAGGTTTGAATATTCGTTGGCAAGAGCCTTTTGTGCTTAAATTATTTCATAGAATAAAAACGCTTGATCTTACTCCTCGACAAGAAACGGTTGGCTTACTCTATGCTGCTGGTGATCCATATCAGGAAATCGCAGATAAACTCCATCTGAGTCTTTATACAGTGAAAGAGCATGTTAGAAATATCTCTAACCGGATTGATATTCGTTCTAGGGCTGATTTAATTCAATTACTACTCTGTGATAACCCTTCAGCATTCTAAATCTGATCGATAGCTTTTCAGAGCTAGTTGAACAGGTTTAAATGAATAACGATGAATCACTGTTGGCCCCAATTCAAGTAACGCTTGTTGATGTTGTTTAGTTGGGTAACCTTTATGTTTAGCAAGCCCATAGCCCGGATATAATTCATCCATTGCTACCATTTCTTGATCACGTGCAACTTTTGCTAAAATCGAAGCAGCAGCTATTACTGCCTCGGATTGATCACCTTTAATGATCGTTGTTACTGGACACATCAAATTAGGTGCCTGATTACCATCAACTAAAGCATGGGTAGGCTGAATAGATAAGCCTTCTACTGCACGTTTCATCGCCAGCAAAGTTGCTTGCAAAATATTCAGTTGATCAATTTCTTCGGGCTCAGCACGCCCCAATGCCCAAGCCAAAGCATTTTGTTTAATAATAGGCTCTAATTGTTCACGACGTTTTTCAGTCAGTTTTTTGGAATCATCCAAACCACTGATCGGTTTATCAGGATCCAGTATTAATGCAGCAGTCACTACAGGGCCTGCCAAAGGACCACGTCCTACTTCGTCCACACCGA
>QNEY01000171.1 GCA_003645385.1 Gammaproteobacteria bacterium
GGTTTTATGAAAAAGCTAGTGTCACATCTTGCATTCTCTTCCTCAAATCATAGCAATAAGTATGTTTTTTCGGCCGATAATACAAGTCGTTTAGCTATAGCTATCTTCCCCCTAAAATCCGAATCCTTCATGAGATATACGAGTTAACAATGGCAAAACGTACTGATATAAAAAGTATCCTGATTTTAGGCGCCGGTCCAATTGTAATTGGTCAGGCCTGTGAGTTTGATTATTCTGGAGCTCAAGCCTGTAAAGCATTGCGTGAAGAAGGCTACCGTGTTGTTCTGGTGAACTCTAATCCAGCAACAATCATGACTGATCCTAATATGGCAGATGCGACTTACATTGAACCTGTCACATGGCAGGCTGTAAGTAAGGTTATTGAGAAAGAACGCCCTGATGCTATCTTGCCAACAATGGGCGGTCAAACAGCATTAAACTGTGCTTTAGACCTTGAACGTGAAGGTGTATTAAAAGAGTTCGGTGTAGAAATGATTGGTGCAGATAGTGAAGCCATCAATAAAGCTGAAGATCGTGACTTATTCCGATCTGCAATGACTAAAATCGGCTTAGATATGCCGAAATCTGCTATTGCACATACGTTAGAAGAATCTATAGAAGTACAGAAAGAATTTGGTTATCCAACAATTATTCGTCCTTCATTCACCATGGGCGGTAGTGGTGGAGGTATTGCATACAATAAAGAAGATTTTATTGATATCTGCCAACGTGGTTTATACCTAAGTCCAACATCAGAATTGTTGATTGAAGAATCAATTATCGGTTGGAAAGAATATGAAATGGAAGTGGTGCGTGATCGTAAAGATAATTGCATTATTATCTGTTCAATTGAGAACTTTGACCCAATGGGAGTGCATACGGGTGACTCAATCACGGTTGCGCCAGCACAAACGCTGACTGATAAAGAATATCAAATCATGCGTAATGCCTCATTGGCAGTATTACGTGAAATTGGTGTTGATACCGGTGGTTCCAATGTTCAGTTTGCCGTTCAGCCTGATACAGGTCGTTTGATTATTATTGAAATGAACCCACGTGTTTCTCGTTCATCTGCTTTGGCATCAAAAGCAACCGGTTTCCCGATTGCAAAAGTAGCCGCTAAATTGGCTGTGGGTTATACCCTTGATGAACTTCAAAATGAAATTACAGGTGGAGCAACACCGGCTTCATTTGAACCTACAATTGATTATGTTGTAACCAAAGTACCTCGCTTTACATTTGAGAAATTCCCGCAAGCTGATAATCGTTTAAGTACACAGATGAAGTCAGTCGGTGAAGTGATGGCGATTGGCCGTAACTTCCAGGAATCATTACAAAAATCTTTGCGTGGTTTAGAAATCGATCGTGATGGTTTATCTGAAATCACTGATTTAACAGCTGATGATGTAGCAGAAACTTTGCGTCGTGAATTACGTTTGCCGGGTTCGGATCGTCTTTGGTACGTGGCTGATGCTTTTCGTTATGGCTTTAGTTATGATGAAATTCAACAGCTTACCAAGATCGATCCTTGGTTCTTAGTACAAGTACAAGAAATCATTGAAATTGAAAACGAGTTGAAAGAACACTCATTAGCATCAATTGATGAAATACAGATGCGAGCATTGAAACGTATAGGTTTCTCTGATTCACGTATGGCTAAGTTGTTGCAAAAAACTGAAAAACAAGTTCGCCAACATCGTTATGATTTAAATATACGTCCAGTATACAAACGTGTGGATACTTGTGCAGCTGAGTTTGCTAGTGATACAGCTTATATGTATTCAACCTATGACCAAGAATGTGAAGCGAATCCAACTAATCGTGACAAAATTATGATTTTGGGTGGTGGACCAAACCGTATAGGACAAGGAATTGAGTTCGATTACTGTTGTGTACATGCTGCTTTAGCATTACGTGATGATGGCTTTGAAACGATTATGGTGAACTGTAATCCAGAAACGGTTTCAACTGATTACGATACATCTGATCGTTTATATTTCGAATCATTAACACTTGAAGATGTATTAGAAATTGTTGCTTTAGAAAAACCTAAAGGCGTTATCGTGCAATACGGTGGTCAAACACCGCTTAAATTAGCACGTGCACTTGAAGCTGAAGGCGTGCCAATTATTGGTACTTCACCTGATGCGATTGATCATGCAGAAGATCGTGAACGCTTCCAACAAATGGTTGAAAAGCTAAACTTATTGCAGCCACCTAATCGTCTTGCTTTCTCAGCGGATTCAGCAGCAGCACAAGCGGCCGAAATTGGTTATCCGCTGGTGGTTCGACCTTCATATGTATTGGGCGGTCGCGGTATGGAAATTGTTTATAACGAGGAAGAGTTGAATCGTTATATGAAAACAGCCATCTCCGTTTCAAATGATTCACCGGTATTATTAGACCGATTCTTAGATGATGCAATTGAAGTGGATGTTGATGCGATTTGTGATGGTAAAGATGTTTTGATTGGCGGCATCATGGAACATATTGAACAAGCAGGTGTTCATTCTGGTGACTCTGCCTGTGCATTGCCTTCATACAGCTTAAGTGAAGAAATTCAAGATCGTATGCGTGAGCAAGTACGTCAAATGGCGTTAGAGTTAGGTGTTGTTGGTTTGATGAATACCCAATTTGCGATTCAAGGCGATAAGATTTTCTTGCTTGAAGTAAATCCACGTGCATCACGTACGGTACCTTATGTTTCTAAAGCGATAGGTGTGCCATTAGCTAAAGTAGCAGCACGTTGTATGGCAGGTCGTAGCTTGGTTGAACAAGGTGTTACTGAAGAAGTTATCCCAGAATATTATTCTGTTAAAGAAGCGGTATTCCCATTCATTAAATTCCAAGGTGTTGATCCTATTTTGGGTCCTGAAATGAAATCTACCGGTGAAGTAATGGGTGTAGGGCGTACTTTTGGCGAAGCATTTGCCAAATCACAATTAGCGGCCAGTGTTGTATTGCCAACGGGGGGTAAGGCATTTATCAGTGTTCGTAGTGTTGATAAAGACTCAATTGGCGAGATTGCTAAAGACTTAGTTGATTTAGGTTTTGAATTGCTAGCAACACGTGGCACACAGAAGGTATTACACGATGCGGGAATTGAATGTGAGCGTGTTAATAAAGTAGCGGAAGGCCAACCTCATATTGTTGATATGATAAAAAATGATGAAATTAACCTAATTGTTAATACCACTGAAGGCCGTCAATCGGTGGCTGATTCTCGTGAGATCCGTCGAGCAGCCCTGCAACACCAAGTTAACTACACAACTACGTTAGCAGCTGCACGTGCAACATGCCAAGCACTTAACAGTAAAGATAATGACACAGTAAATTGCCTGCAGTCATTACATGGAGAACTAAAATAATATGCCCGTACCAATTACCTTAAACGGTTCAGATGAGTTAAAAGATGAGCTGAAACATTTAAAATTCACTGCTCGTCCAGAAGTGGTTGCTGCAATTTCTGAAGCACGTGCTCATGGTGATTTGAAAGAAAATGCTGAATACCATGCTGCGAAAGAGCAACAGAGCTTTATCGAAGGTCGAATACAAGAACTTGAAGGTGTTTTATCAAATGCTCAAATTATCGATCCTGCTTCATTACCGAAAGATGGTAGGGTTGTATTTGGCGTCACAGTAGATTTATTGAATATTGAAAATGACGATGAAGTAACTTATCAGATCGTAGGTGATTATGAGTCTGATATTAAGAAAAATCGTATTTCCATATCTTCACCTATTGCCCGAGCCTTAATTGGCAAAGAAATTGATGATATAGCAACAGTCAAAGCACCTAGTGGTGCAATTGAGTATGAAATTGTAGCTATTAAGTATGAAGACTAGTTTTTCAACTGAAAAACTATTGCTCACCTTGTGGGTGGGTAGTCTTTGGGCTATTGGCTACATTGCAGTACCAATGGCTTTTGCAACTTTGGGTGATGTGACATTGGCTGGTAATTATGCTGGAAAGTTATTTTCTACTGTCAATCTGCTTGGGCTAGGTTGTGGAGCAGTATTGTTGTTAACTAAGTTAATTGGTTTTGGCAAACAAGTTGTTACTCTGTGGCGATTTTGGTTGATTCTTGTGATGGTGTTATTAACGTTAGTCTTTAGTTGTTATTTACAACCAGAAATTGCATCCATTAAACAATTGTCTTGGGAAAATGATGACCAATTACTCGAACAGTTCTCTTTTTTGCATGTGGTTAGTAGAAATCTCTACATGGTTATCAGTTTATTAGGCTTAGCACTGGTAATCTCCAGCGACAAATTGCTTGGTAAAGCTGAGGTCTAACCAGTGGCTAGAAGTAAATCCAGTAATGATTGGATGAGAGAGCACTTTGATGATCATTATGTCAAAATGGCTCAAAAAGCGGGTTATCGTTCTCGTGCGACATTCAAACTTGAAGAAATAGATAAAAAAGATAAATTAATTCGGCCTGGTATGACGGTTGTTGATTTAGGATCAGCACCGGGTGGTTGGTCAGATTATGCGCTTCGTAAAA
>QNEY01000172.1 GCA_003645385.1 Gammaproteobacteria bacterium
ATTTATAACGGTCTCGTTAATCTAAAACACAACGTCAGTAAAGCTTGGGCAAACATAGATGTGTTACTTAAACAGCGTCATGATGAGCTTCCAAAGCTGGTTGAAACATGCAAGCAATACATGAAGTTTGAGCAGGAAACCTTTGAAAAGGTTATGAAAGCTCGTTCATCAGTTGCCTCTGCACAGCAGCATGGTGACATTACTGCATTAGGCCAGGCAGAAGGTGCATTACGTTTAGGTTTAGGTGGTTTATTTGCTGTTGCTGAAGCTTATCCTGACTTAAAAGCGGATGAAACATTCCAACACCTACAAGCCCGAATTACTGGATTAGAGAATACCATTGCCGATCGTCGTGAGTTTTATAATGAGAGCGTCAATAACAATAACGTACGAATTGAACAATTTCCTGATGTTATTTTTGCGCGACTATTTAATTTCAAGGCATACGCTCTATTAGAGTTTGCAGAACAAGAAAAAATAGACGTTAATATTGGTCAGTTATTCGATAGCTAAACTATGTTTAAAGAGCTTATTGCTTCTGTTGAGAGCAATGTAATACAGCTTGATTCGTTTGAATTTGGCGGTATATTAATATTTATTGGTGGATTAAGCCTATTATCCTTTTATCGAATGTACAATTGGTTTCATCATGCTCGCGTAATTGAACACACGCCCACATCAAAAGTACGCTCAGCTGCACAAGGCTATGTTGAGCTCAATGGCCAAGCACAACTAATGGATGGTCCACTGATTGCATCACCAGTTTCTGGCAGATCTTGTGTATGGTTTCGCTATAAAATTGAGGAAAAGGTCCAGAAGACTGATAGTAATGGCAGATCGGTTAGCCACTGGCGCATTGTCAAACAACAAACTAGTGGAGAACTTTTTCTATTAGAAGATGACACCGGACGTTGTGTTATAGATCCTGATGAGGCTGATGTCATTACTACAGATAAACGAACTTGGTACAAAAACCATGTCGTACCACCCAGACGCTATACTGAAGAATTAATTACAGATAATGAACCACTCTATGCCATTGGCTTATTTAAAACCTTGGCCAATGTAGAACGACAAAAACTACGTCAACATGTCAGTCAATTATTACGTCATTGGAAAAATAATGATCCAAACTTGCTGTTACATAACTACGATTCCAATAGGGACGGCGAATTGAATCCACAAGAATGGGAACAGGTTCGACTAGCAGCCGAACGACAAATAAAACGTGAACATGGCCAGCAAGAAAAGATGGAACAACTGAATGTTTTAAAAAGTAGTCCTCATAAAGATCAGGCTTTTATCCTATCTACCATATCAGAAGATAAGTTAATCGGACGTTATAAGTGGCGGGCACTGATGTCTTTACTTACCTTCTTTGTCAGTGGCAGTCTTGCTGTTTGGATAATCAATATCCGTTTGGGAATATAATATAAATGCAAGATCAAATGGAACATGTATTTAATCAAGGTGGTTTACTATCCCAGCACATTGAGTCGTATGCACCACGCCAACTACAACTAGAGATGGCTAGTGCTATTCAGCAGACTTTGGCTGATGGTACTGTATTAATTGCAGAAGCAGGAACTGGTACAGGAAAGACCTATGCTTATCTCGCACCGGCTATTTTGTCAGGACAAAAAATCTTTATTTCGACTGGAACCAAGAATTTACAGGACCAGCTTTTTAACAAAGACCTACCGAGGTTAAGAAAGGCGTTAGCAACATCATTTCGAGCAGCATTATTAAAAGGCAGAGGTAACTATCTTTGCCATTATCGACTCGCTATGGCACAGGTCGATCCATTACAAAAGCCCTATTATGTTGTTTTGCAGGAATTGTCAGAATGGTCTGGAAAATCGACAAGTGGTGATTTAAGTGAAAGTGATGTTTTGGAAGAAAAATCTCCACTTTGGCCTAAAGTAACTTCGACCATTGATAATTGTCTTGGACAGGACTGCCCCAAATATACTGAATGTTTTGTCAACGAAGCACGAAAAAAAGCCCAAGAAGCTGATATCGTAGTCATTAATCACCATTTGTTAATGTCAGATATGGCATTAAAAACATCTGGACAAGGTGAAATTCTGCCTAGTGCCGATGCCTATATTATTGATGAGGCCCATCAACTACCTGAAATAGCTACCCAGTTTCTTGGAAATCGCATTAGTAGTCATCAAATAATCGAACTCTGTCGCGATAGTATCCGTGAAATGGAACAGGATGCTGACGATATGGGAAACATCCGTGATTATGCTGAAAAAGCAGAAGCTTCAATGAGAGCATTACGTCTGAGTATAGGTGATACCGAACAGAGAACACCTTGGTTACATTTACATGAAAAGCTTGGCGTAAAATCAAAACTAAGCTCTGTTATCGAATGTATGGATGACTTGGCAGAGCAGTTAGAGCTTGCAGCAGAGCGGGGTAAAGGGCTAGAGCAATGCCATAACCGATGTATGGAGCTTGTAGATACATTATCATTGTTTGCCCAAAAGCAGACTGATGACACTATGATCTTGTGGGTAGATGTTCGTGCAACCGGATTAATATTGCATGCTACACCACATGAGGTTAACCAATATTTTCAGCAGTGGATGGATGAAAAACCAACTGCTTGGGTGTTTACTTCAGCAACTTTAACCGTGGCAGGGAAATTCAATAATTTTAATAATCAGCTTGGTATTAAACAGGCTGAAATGAAAATCTGGCCAAGCCCTTTTGATTTTGAAAAACAAAGTCTATTGTATATGCCTCAAATCCCTGTCGAACCAAAGCATGAGGATTACAACCAACATATTATCAAACTTGCCAAACAGGTTATTACGCATAGCAAAGGCCGCACTTTTCTTCTATTTACCAGCTACCGTGCTATGCATATCGTGGCTGATGCACTGGATGAAGAACTAGATGACTATCCATTGATGGTACAAGGTAGTGCATCTAAATTAAGTTTATTAGAACAGTTCCGTGATCATGGTAATGCCGTATTATTAGGCACAAATAGCTTCTGGGAAGGAGTAGATGTGCGTGGTGAAGCCTTATCATGCGTTATTATCGATAAAATCCCATTCGCATCACCTGGTGACCCTGTATTACAAGCTCGAATAGATGCATTGAGAGAGCGGGGTGGCAATCCTTTCTCAGCCATCCAAATCCCAGCAGCTGTAATTCAACTTAAACAGGGTATTGGTCGATTAATTCGTGATCCTAACGATTTTGGCGTATTAGTATTATGTGATCCAAGATTGCTAACCAACCCTTATGGCAAGTTGTTTTTACGCAGCCTTCCAGCTATGCCAATCACCCAGGATATTGATGACGTAGATACATTCTTTAAAAATAGAACAGTTTAAAACTGATTAGCCTGAATTTTGGGTAAGAATAGTCAGTAAATCTAACGCAGAGAGCCGCTAAAATAAAAGTGCTGGATGGCTGTGCTTATCTCCAGAGTTTAGGTTAACTACTTTCAAGATATGAAAATGCAGCCAAAAATGCTTGTTCTTGAAATTGTTTTAAGCCTGTATCATGAAAATTCATTACTACACGACTATTTTTAAGAATTTCTTTCGATTTAGAAGATGATAATAGTGTGACTTTCAGATTGTCAGCTAATTGAATCGCTGCTTCCAACTTGAAACCGACTGAACCACCGGCAAATTTACCCTTAGTCATACGCTCACGAATGACCACATGCTCGATCTGGTAATCAGCCATTAGTTTTGCAAAATCAAATTGGAATTTTTTTAATTGCTCACTATCAGTAGCATCATTGATGGTTAACTTCTTAACTCTACATTCATGCAAAGCATACAAATCATCCGTTAATGACATCAGACAAATGATCGCATCATTGCCTTTTAGTTCAACACCACATACTTTCATCAAAACACCTAATAGTCATAATTTTCGTCATAGTAAATGAGCAGGGAGAAGATAGCTATTAAAGATTGCAGTATGTAATCTATTTGTAACTTTGTAATTGATAGTCTATAACTAACTATAAGCTTGGGAGGGTGGCACTATGTTGACCTTATACGGTAGTAATAATACACGATCATTCAGAGCTTTATGGGCATTAGAAGAAGCAGGGCTTGAGTATGACTATCAACAGGTAAGGCTTGGTCGCCCAGGTAAAAATGGCGCCAGATCAGAGCCATACACACAACTGAATTTTCAAGGTAAAGTTCCCACGCTAGTCGACAATGATCTGGTCGTTACGGAAAGTGCTGCAATACTGAATTATATTGCGACATTGGTCCCCAATAAGAAGTTAATCCCGTTAGATGATATTAAATTACGTGCACACTATGACCAACTGTGTTTTTTTGTATTGTCTGAATTGGAACAACCTCTATGGACATCTGCCAAGCATAGTTTTGCTTTGCCAAAAGAACTACGATTAGCTGATATTGATAAAACAACACAGTGGGAGTTCAATAGAGCAGTTGGAGCACTAGATAGCTTAATTCGGGACAAAGAG
>QNEY01000173.1 GCA_003645385.1 Gammaproteobacteria bacterium
GGTAAAATACATGTAATGATATCGGAACTATTTTTGGATTTATGAGTTAGATGTTTCTTAGACGAAAAAGAGGAATGTTTTCCACAAAGGGATAGAACTAAAATAGTCAAAAGCAGAAATTATTTCAGAAAGAGCACAAAGTGAAATATTTTCTCAGGAAATTGATGGTAAAACGATACTTTGGATCAGAAGGGGTTGGTAGTTGGTTGGTTGGTTGGGGTATTCACGACTGCGAGTTGAGACAAGAAATCAACATTGATTTATTAAAAATGGGATTATTGTTGCACGCATTATCACATATGGAGAAGAAAGTTTTTCCTGAAAATGATAAGAGGTATTTTGATAACTGAAGGAATTGATGATGTAACTGATTTGACTGTAACTGCCAAACATCAGCCTGAAAAATTTCAGGACGCTCATTGGCGTAATGCTGTTATTGTGAATTTGGCGTAGGTCGTACAAAAGTTACATGCAAATCGTGTTTCTAGAAAATTGTAATGGCTTTTCTCATGGTCTGTTTCTTGATGGTTGCCATAGACACCTTAATATATTTATTTTCATCATCCGGACACACAAAATACTCACAATATAGATCTTTACCAAGCATAGTGGCTGGATTCAGTGTGATCATATTAATTAGTAATTGCTGGTGAATAAGTTTTTTATTTTGGCACTAAGTTTATGGAAAAATTGATGTTTATTTTTTGCTGAGTCACCGATCAGATAATTCAATTGTATAGATAAACGTTTTCCTTCCAGCGGTGTGTGACCATGCCAACAATTATCTGTTACCTTAAAAATAACCATGGTACCTAAAAGAGGTGGAATTTCAGCTACATAATTATCAAGATCCTGACCATTATTTAAAACGCGTAATTGACCATCAGATGAGTTCCACTCATCATTAAAATACAATAAGACAGTAATTAATTTTGTCTTTGAATCCGTATGTATGCGTCCATCTTTCTTTCTCATGAGGCCTCTAAGGGTCACCATGGTTGGCTTTTCGTGTAAATCAATGTCAAATTTTTCTTCAATGATTTGACGAAATTCATCACCTTCTAGTTGAGCTAATAATTGGCCAAATATAGGCTCATAATTGACACTCTCCATTGGAATCGAACCGGGATGAGAAATCGTAGGAAAGAAGCTCCCCACGTTTGATAAGCTATCTTCTTGAATGCTATTGGTGATGACACAGAAGGGATATGGATTACTACTCACTTTGGCAGTACGTATAGCTTCTAGATTCAACATGGCAATATAACCTTTGGTTGTGAAGTAAAAAAGGGGATGTTTACTTTAGAATAAATCACAGCAGAAAACATTTATTTTCGCTTCTTGAATTTACCTTTAATAAAACGTTTAGAACGTTGCTTAAATATATAATAGCGAACAGCCCAACGCCACCAAGTCGCAACTTCTCTACCTAGATGTGCATTATAATAACTTATGAGCTGTTCTCGATCTGCCCACGATAGTTTGAAACAAATACGCATCAGATCAATCATGCGTTGTCGAGTTGTCAGTTCCTTTAATATTTTAGCGCGGCCAATATCGATAAAATATGGTTTGGCTTCACCATTATCGATGGTTAGCAAAATATTACCTGATGATAAATCGCGATGTAGGATAGCCACATTATGCATTTGACAAATACATTCTCCGATAACTTTTAATAATTCGTTGTGTTTAATGCCACGAAGATGACTTTCCCCGTTATTGATGCTGGCAAAGACATCACGTGCGGAAAATGTATTTTCGAGGAACTGGGTTATGTAATAGTTGTGTTCAATACCTTTGCGTTGATGACGCTCAAAAAAAGCAATGGGTTGAGGTGTGTTGATACCGTGACGTAACATAGTGGTAGCATTATTCCAATGCCGCTTGGCTTTGCTATCTTGGAAACGATAGCTGAATTTTTTAATACCTTGAGCTCGATTAAGCTTAATGGTCATTGTTCCTACTGTAGTTTCAATGTTCCATATTTTATTGCGAGTGTCACGTAACACTTTAACTATAGGTGCATCTTCAATAGTTTCAGGTAGTAATTTTTCACCCATCTCCTCTGCAGAGCATGAGGGATCAACAATGATTGCCCCTGTCCATTCCTCATTTTGAAAAAGAGTAAATTGTTTTTTTGATGTGTTTGGAATTGGAGCAGCAATATTTTCTGTCATTAAATTGGGAAGATTGTTAATTAATCGTGGTTGAGGGCGAACTGTTGTGGTATTGGGTGAAGAATCAATAAATAGTGCTTGTTCAGTAACGCATAAAGGATCTTCAGTATACTTTTCACCTAATAGTGTATAGAAGTTAGCATCGTATAAACCGGCAGGATAGATCTGCATTAATGGTACGGCATAACCATCACGACACCATGTGATATGAAATTCTTGCTGTTTGGAATTGGCAAAAATAAAATGATTTATACCATTATCAGCACTGACTGCTTGAATACAATGTGCATCATTTAATCTGGTCAACAGATATTTTAGAGCATAGAATGCTGGTCGTTTTCGAAAAGCTGAAACCTCACCACGGACAGATTGGTAATAGGAGACATTATCAATCTTAGGATAGCTTTCCCAATCTGAACCACAGTCGATAATACCATCACGACTACAGAGTAAGGGCCCCCAATAGACGCGGTCTAATGCTCCACTGGCTGCAGCAAGGATTAAGTAACGTGTTAAATAATCAGCTTGTTTTTGTTCAGGATCAATATTTCGTCTACCTAGTCGTTTAACTGTCCAATCGGTATAAGTACAAAAAGTCTGGCTACAGCCTAGATATTTACCAATAATGTCAATTATGCGGGCTTTTTTAATCAGATTAAGTCGTAATAAAGTTGTCGCCCAACGACCTAAGACACGGTGGTCATATGCTTCTGGTTCTATTACTCGCTCAACAAATAAATTATCGGTATGGATAGTTGGGACACTGTGTGATCGCTGCATTTCTTTTAGATAAGCGATATTGTAGATTGGTTCAAAATCAGACACATTGGGGCCGGCAATAGTAAGAGCATAGCGATCTGCTAAAGGTCGAGCAATCTCCCATGCTTTCAGATAGGGTAAAGGCTTAAAGCCAGACCATGTTTTACGGTTAGATGTGTTACCAATTTCAAATATTGCTACTTTATCGTGGTAAGAGTCGAAAACACGATTTACAAATTGTTGCCAACGTTGCATTACCAGTTGTTCGAGATGCATCATTGAAGCATCATCTTTTGGTGGGAAAATATCCAACATAACATCAATATCAGTCGCTAAAATACGATCTAATAAACGTTCACCATGACTATCAAAGGAGTCGTAACTGAAGTCCATTCGAATATGTTTAATGCCTAACTCTTGAAGGGCTTGGATAATATAATCATCACATGCAGGATCGGCAGAGGTGGCAATATTAATACCAAAAAAATTGTTATTTATTGTCACCAAAGATGAGGGGGTACTAGCAATATTTAGCCATAAACGTGAACGCCATAAGCCAGCAATGATTTCTTTAATCATGCGTAACCAAGTCTGTTGAGGGGTGCTATCGCTATTCATCATTATCCTGTGTGGTTTGAAAAATACTGTAAAATGGATTTATCAATGGTCATTTGGTTGATGGTAGTGAATCATGGTTTGGTGACCAAAATATCTTCCATCACTAGGTATTCTAAGTCAGAGCCAAAAAACATATTCAATGCATCAGTTGGATTGCACACCATCGGTTCGCCACGTCGGTTTAGCGATGTATTGAGCACAACGCCATTGCCAGTGAGTTTTTCCATTTCTTCAAGTAATGAATAATATCTGGGATTGGTTGCCTTGGTAACAACTTGTGCTCTAGCAGTACCATCTTCATGCACTACTTCTGGAATACGAGATTTCCAGCTTTCTGCGACATTAAAGGTAAATGTCATGTATGGACTTGGATGATCTGTCTGTAATATTTCAGCTGCAACAGTATCTAACATACTTGGGCAAAATGGACGCCAGCGTTCACGGTATTTAATTTGGGCATTAATTCTGTCTGCAACACCAGAATGATTAGGACTACCTAGAATACTTCTATTGCCAAGGGCTCGTGGACCAAACTCCATTCGACCCTGGAACCATGAAACAGGATTACCAGCATTAAGAATCTCAGCAGTTTGCTGCGTGGTATTTTCTAAATGTTGCCATGTCACATCTTCAGGATAGGCTTCACATGCCTCAATACACTGTTCTGTTGTATAAGAAGGTCCAAGATAAACATGCTCCATTTTTTCAACGGAAACCCCTGCCCTTTCAGAAGCATAACTGGCTGCTCCAATAGCAGTACCAGCATCACTGGCAGCAGGTTGAACAAATAATTCTTTCACATCTGGCATAGCAATAATGCGCTGGTTGAGTTTAACATTTAAGGCCACCCCACCAGCAAAACAGACTTTACCTGTTTTCTTAATGATATCACCCAA
>QNEY01000174.1 GCA_003645385.1 Gammaproteobacteria bacterium
GGACAATTCATTGTAAATATTGCTTCTAGTAATAATGTGCCTGCAGGCAATTTGTCATCTTCGATGGTACAAAATGCACTATTACCAAAATCACTATTAATTACCATATCAAGACTGCCGGATACCATTGGATGTTCCCAGCTTAAAAATGCCATATCTTCACGGACTAAAGCTCGATGACGTTTATAGGTTGCTGTAACACCATCTTCCGGTAATGCAGGAAAGTGATGATGTAACATGTGGTTGCCAGGTTCGAGAATGATACTATCAGCACTATGGAACTGTTGTTCTACACCATATTCATCAAACACCTTGTCCATAAAAGAAGATAATTCAAATGATTGTCCGGCTTCTTCCAGAACAGAAATCAATTCATTAGCTACTGGTAAATTACAAGAGTTTAACTCTAATAAGCGGTCACGACCTTGTTGAAGTTTTTTCAAGGTTTCACGTGTAAGTAACTGAGTTTTATTTATTAGTTCTGATACTTTTTTAGTATAACTAGCATTGCTCAAACAATAATCCAGCTCATCATTTACTGCTAGTTGAATAGTACTGCCAGCAGGGGATACCTGTTCAACAGCATTCATGCCTTGATGATACCAATCCAATAATACCGATTGAGCAGTGTTTTCATAATATGGCACATGAATATGGACATTATGATGTTGACCTATGCGATCCAATCGCCCGATACGTTGTTCTAATAAGTCAGGATTAAGAGGTAAATCAAATAACACCAAGTGATGGGAAAATTGGAAGTTACGCCCTTCACTGCCTATCTCTGAGCAGATCAGTACCTGAGCACCCTCTTCGTCATCAGCAAAGTAAGCTGCGGCACGATCTCGATGGATAAGTGATAATCCTTCATGAAAAACAGATGTCCGTAAACCTTTATTAATCCTAAGATAAAGCTCTAAAGCTTGTGCTGTTTTAGCCTTAGCACAAATTACCAGAACCTTATCCAGTCGGTGTTCAACTAACCAGTCAGCTAACCATGACACACGACTATCCAGCTTTATCCAGTCATCTCCCAATAGAGTTTCTGCTTGTAATAACTCATTAATAGCAGCATCGGCAGTATTTTTCAGGTAGGATTCTGGTGCTGATAATGCATAACTGTGCATCTGTCTTCGTGGAAAGCCTTCAACTACATCACGAGTGTTTCTAAATAAAATTCGACCAGTACCATGGCGATCTAATAAAGCATTAATGGCCTTATCTCTACAGGAATCAAAATCCTCAGTTTGTGATAATTCTGTGAAAAACTCTGAACCTAAATAGTGTTCAATTTTTGATTGTAATTCGGCTAATCTTTCATGTGACTCTTCAGCCAGCAATTGATTAACTAATTGGTTAACAGGTTGAAATTCGGCTTCTTGTTGTCGGAAAGCAGTTAAATCAAAATAACGGTCGGGATCTAACAACCGTAGTCGTGCAAAATGACTATCTACACCGAGTTGTTCAGGTGTGGCAGTTAATAACAATAAACCTATGACCTCACGCGCTAAACCTTCTACAGCTAGATACTCAGGGCTTACATGTTGTTCATCCCATTGCAAATGATGAGCTTCATCAACAATCATTAAATCCCATTGAGCCATTCGAGCATCATCATAGATGGCTGCTTGTGACGTTAGCATCGACAAGCTACACAAAATCAGTTGGGCGCTATCAAATGGGTTATCCTCACCTGCTTCTAATAAGGCTTGATGACGTTCAGCATCCATAATAGTAAATTGCAAATTGAAGCGACGTAACATTTCAACCAACCATTGGTGAACCAAACTATCTGGCACTACAATCAATACTCGATTTGCCCGCTCTGTAATCAATTGCTGATGGATGATCAAACCAGCTTCGATTGTTTTTCCTAAGCCGACTTCATCAGCCAATAAAACTCGTGGTGCATGCCTGTTTGCTACTTGGTATGCAATATAAATTTGGTGGGGCAACAACTGGACACGTGCCCCCATCAAACCAAATACGGGAGATTGATGTAAATGATGTTGATGAGCTAAGGCTTCGACTCGTAATTCAAATTGGCAATTTTTATCTATTTGGCCTGCAAATAAACGATCCTGTGGCTGACTAAATTGGACAAAGCTATTCAGATCCATTTCATGAATACTGATTTCATTACCTTCGTCATCAGTGCCTTGATAGATAAAACAGTTATTGATTTCATGACGATCAGTGATGATAAAGTCGACATCTTCATTGGTGCTGACTGTTTCGCCTACAGGATAAAGTACACGGCTTAAAGGTGCATTGTCAGCGGCATAGGTACGCTGTTCACCTGAAGCAGGAAAGCTGACTTCTATTTGGCGGCCAGTATTATCTTTGATAATACCGAGCCCTAGTTCTGCTTCACCATTACTAACCCATCGTTGTCCAATTGAATACAAATCTTACCTCATATTTTTGGTGTTTTTACTATCGAATTTTGCGGGCACGAATAGTGCGCCCTTTTATTTTGCCGTTTGCCAGATAGTTAAGTGCCTGACGTAATGCACTACGTTCAATAGCAACATAGCTAGACATATCAAAAATATCGATTTTTCCTATCTGTGAGCCTGCAAGTCCAGCATCGCCAGTTAATGCACCAAGAATATCACCAGGACGAAGTTTACTTTTACGCCCAGCATCGAGCTGAATAGTTATCATTGATGGCTGCAGGGTAAAAGCAGGATCACGATCTAATGATTCTGGTACATCACAAATACTTGGTTTTTTCTGATAGTCTGCAATCGCATTGACCCGAACAACTTCAGATGGTGTGAAGATGCTTAACGCAATGCCTTTCTCCCCTGCTCGACCAGTACGCCCGATCCGGTGAACAAAAATTTCGGGATCACGTGGCAGTTCATAATTAATCACTGCCTGTAACGATTTAATATCAAGCCCACGTGCAGCTACATCGGTGGCAACCAGAACTGAACAACTATTATTAGCAAATCGAACTAATACTTGATCACGTTCACGCTGATCTAAGTCACCATGGATAGCCAATGCTTCAATCTGATGATCTCGAAGAAAAATAGCTACTTCATCGCATTGCTTTTTAGTGTGACAAAATACTACCGTTGATTCAGGATGATAATGTTCAAACAATGCCAATAGTGTGTTGTTACGCTCATGTTTTTTTACTTCATAAAATAACTGCTCAATCACACTGGCTTTGTGCTCAGACTCAACGGTTACAGTTATAGGATTACGTTGAATTGACTGACTCATTTGTTTGATTGTGTCAGGATAGGTCGCTGAAAATAGTAAGGTCTGACGAGATTTTGGTGTTTGAGCAATAATGTCTTTCATGACATCAAAAAAGCCCATATCTAACATGCGGTCAGCTTCGTCCAACACTAAGGTTTTTAAACCTTCAAGTTTTAATGTGCCTTTACGTAAGTGATCTTGCAAACGTCCTGGTGTACCAACAACAATATGTGCACCATGTTCGAGAGAACCAATTTGTGGACCTAAAGGTTTGCCCCCGCACAGTAATACCAGTTTAATGTTTTGAGTAAATCGAGCCAGTCTGCGAATTTCTTTACCAACTTGATCGGCCAACTCACGTGTTGGACATATCACCAATGCTTGTACACCAAAAAATCGGGGATTAATATTATTTAATAAACCAATACCAAAAGCAGCTGTTTTACCACTACCAGTCTTAGCTTTGGCAATAAGATCTTTACCCTTAAGCACTTGTGGCAGACTTTGAGCCTGAATAGGCGTCATTTTTGTATAACCCAGCGAGTCTAGATTAGCAATCTGAGCAGCTGGTATTGAAAGAGATGAAAAGCTATCGCTGGCCATAAGGTATGAATATCGCAAGTTAAAAGCTGCAGATCATACCAGAGCGAGCACACTCTCGAATAAGAGAATTAATAGTAACCATTAAGGTCAGACACGATTGTGCCTGACATTGCTTTGCTTGTTTTACCTGTGTTGGTAATGTTTTTTCAAAGGTTTTTAACTTCCCACGTACAAACAAGACCTTTAGGGAAGACAACGAAATCACCGACTGTAAAGGTAATTGCTTCACTACCATCATTCGGTGTAATAACGTATTCACCTTCTAAAATGAAAGCTGTTTCTGTGGAAGTAAACTCCCACGGGAAGATAGAAACTTATTTTTCTCATGTTGGCCAATTGGCAACACCTAAATCATTCAAAACTGCTTCGCTAGGGTTACTATCGCTCTTAACTTTGCTCATGTGGATATAGCACATTAGAGTTTGGGAAGCGACATAGTAAAGTGTTAAGAGTGTTTTTCCTAGCTGAATCGACGCCTTTACGAATTTCCTATTTAAATTATTATTTTAACTATTAATTTCTTTATTTCAGTTTTAGTATTTGTTGACTAAAATATTGAATATAATTAACCTCTAATA
>QNEY01000175.1 GCA_003645385.1 Gammaproteobacteria bacterium
ACGCTTTTTAAGCCGTCAGGGAAGATAACATAATCACCAGGTACGATAGTAACGGGCTCACCACCATCTGGAGTGACAACAATTTCACCTTCTAAGATGTATGAACGTTCGTTTTTATTGTCAAAATCAAGACGAAATTCAGATACTGGGCAGTCCCAAATATTCCAACTTGAAACGCCTAATTCTTTTAAACGTTCTTCACTTAAGTTTTTTTCAATGATAATTTCTGGCATAACATTCCTACACTGTATGTTGTTAGTAAAATAGATACGAAATCCTAATCGCTGTTAAAGCGAGGTGCCATCACAAAATGTGAGACACGGGAATAATAACAGAAACCACATTGATAAAACGTTGAAACTGACTCAATTCAATTATTTTCTATATAAACAAATATTATCAGTTGAGCTAGGTGAACTTAAAGAGATTGTGGGACTAGCCCGATCAACAGTTTATCGCATGTCATCGAAAGGAAAGTTTCCAAAACCAATTAAACTTGGGGAACGATCAAGCGGTTGGATTGTGTATATTGAAAGAAAGAAATGGAGGCTGCGGTCGGAATCGAACAAGTCATTTACTATATACAGAACGATGAGGAGGTGTTGCCCAATCAAAGAAACGAACATCTTCGATATTACCAGGCCTACGGTCAAACTCAAGAACTGCTCGTAGTCCATCTGTGAAATAAGGATCACCTGTTAGATTTTGATTTGGCTGTTCGTGCGTGCTGAGTCCCACACCCTCAACAAAGCCAAGTGTTTCTAATCCTTGAGAAAACAGCATATCCTCAATAAAGGCTGTACGTGTTTCGTCAATATCAGCATCTATTTTATGTGTTGTAAAAGTAGGAGTGTGGGTTGTAAATCGCACGCCTATATCCCGACTTACCTGACCAATCCAAACATCTTTACCTTGATAACGGAACGGGGTGAGCCATAGGCGAAGGTGATTACGTTGATGGATTGTCCCCCTCGCTTTTTGTAAAGCAATATCTTGTTTTCTACCCTCATAGTAGAGAGAACTAACCGGTGAATATCGGTAATGTTTTCCGAATAAAAATGAGTTGATAGTTTTCCACACAGAACCAAAATAGTTATCTTCTGCTGAGTGCCACCCACGTCTTACAAATGGTGGGAATAAATGACTGGAGTTACCAATAATTACAATATTCAGTGCGTCACCATTAGTCTCACCATCTTGGCTGGTAGTGCAACATGGTAGCTTACTTAATTGCACACGTAGCTCATCTTTAGTTAAATCAATTTGTTCATCAACAGAATATAAGTCCTCTATTTCTGCCATGGTGTGGGTCTTGAGACCCGGTATTCGTATGTAGAAATCAAAGAATTTTATTTCCTGTTTACTGATAAGGTCTATATCAAGTTCTTTTTCATCTTCATCCAGATTGACGAAGATAAAGCCTGAATGGGTGGAGTGAGCTGTTATTGGGTTGTGAAAACTAAGATCATTAAAGTGTTCATCAATTTGGTTATTATATTTTCTTTGTAGAAACCGATGGCTGCTATATGCCACTTCCTGCGGGGAGAAGTATTCAGGATCTAGTGCTGATGAGACTAACCAATATGGATGATCATCATTATTCTCAATCTCAACCCAAACTGCTTGAATAAACTTTAAAGCGAGGTTTATGCCAAAAATAGCTTCACTTTCTTCGTTAGTGAGTACAGAAACTGATACTCGTACATTATTCTCTTTCTGAGTTTTTGCTCGATCTGTAAAGTTAACATCACTAACAGGAACGGGATTAAATGATACACAAGCACTTAGACTAAGTATAAATACTAAAATTGTGTATATTCGAACAGGTAATGACATTCACTTAGCCTTAAATCGACTACTTCAGGTTTTCAAGACCTTTGGTATCAATACCTTTCATAACTTCCCGCTCTAAATGACGTTGCTCTTCCCAGTCGTTATGTTTCTTCTCTTCCGCCAATCGTTGTTGCTCAACACTCATTCGTATCGATCTTTGAATCGCTTCTTGTTCTGTTTCACACTGACGATAGCCATCTGACCACCCTTGTGCATACTGAGCATCATGTTCAAAACGGATTACGTCTTTTTTAAACTGGTCAAACCAACTGCCTCCTGCATTATTGCCGCTATGACAACCATCATCAAAACCATCAGCATAGGGAAGTGGATAGTTCTGTTTGATCATGCTTTCTTTCTGCGTCATACAACCCGAAAGAGCAACTAGGCAGCATACAGATGCAATAACTAATAGGTGGCGGGTAATTTTCATTGAATATTTCCTTATTGAGTTTGCCTTATATAATATACAGATATCACACAAAGCGACACCCACCAAAAACCCCAGCATCTAATAGAGAACTGAGGCCGTATCTTTGTCGATATCTAGGGTCAGAATTGACTGTATAAGATCTATACATATTAAAAGAAATGGAGGCTGTGGTCGGAATCGAACCGGCGTTAACGGAGTTGCAGTCCGCTGCATAACCACTCTGCCTGAATATTTCTTCATTATTTTGATATTAAAAACCCCGACACGGCTAAGTGTCAGGTGGTCATTACTGCCAATAGAACTCACCTCACGAGAGAAAAAATAGAACTGGTTGACAAGTAGTTAGGCGGCTAACTATAATGTTTCCATGCTGCAATTAAAAGACCTACCAGACTCTAAAGTCCTTTCCAAGTTTGCTGAAAGGTATCCTGATGCTGATATTGGGAACGTCATTAACTTCCTCACGCTATTGAGGGTTGGTTCCGATCTCTCATCAGAGCTTGATAATTTTTTAGCTGGGTATGGGCTGTTGCAGGGTCGGTGGTGGGTGCTAATACTTTTAATGCGTGAACAGGATTTGATGTCGACACCATCATCACTTGCAGAAAAAGCCGGTGTCTCAAGAGCTACGATGACAGGTCTTATTGATGGCTTGGTGAGAGAAAGCTTAGTGAAAAGAGTAACGAATGTCGATGATAGACGTAAACAACACATCAAGCTCACGATACTAGGGCAAGAAAGGCTAGACGAGGTGATGCCCGAATACTATCGACGAGTAGCTGAGTTGATGAAGGTGTTGTCTCCATCTCAGGGTGAAGATCTGAGCTTAATGCTCAAAAAATTACAAAATAACAGTGATGTATTCAAGTAGTTTTAACTATATAGTTAGTTAGCTAACCATTTCATTGGAAGCAGTGAGCAACACCATAATGTTGTTGTCTAAATTAATTAACTAAACTTTAGGAGTAGGAATATGAATAAATTATTACCAACACTGGCCCTGTGCAGTTGTTTCATAGGAGGAGCCGTTGGCTCGCAAACAGTTGCAGCGGATGATAATGCAGAAAAGATTGTGGCATCAGTCAACACAACTTGGAACAATACATTTAATAGTGGTGATAGTGTTGCCCTAGCAACTCTTTATTACGACAAGGCGACATTGTCTCCTGGAAACGGCGAAGTTCTTGTCGGTCATGAACAAATTAGCCAGCTCTTTAAAAGCTTTATCGATAATGGTGTACATAACCATTCTATAGAAACAATCGACGTGTATCGTGAGCACAATCAGATTGTACAGCTTGGAAAATGGAAAGCGGAAGGTGTTAATGATAAGCAGGAGGCTATAAGCTTTGGTGGTGTACTTATAACTGTTATTGAACAGGGCTCTGATGGCACATGGTTAACACGCTCACACGTTTGGAATATGGGTAAAATGTAAACATATTTCAGGTTTCATTATTAAGAATCTAAGTATCACAAAAATAGGAGCGTCACATGCCTTTAGTCAACATATCAGTATTAAAAGGAAAATCTCCAGAATACATCAAGGCCATTGCTGATGGCATCAACTCAGCAGTGATCGAAACCATGGGCTTCCCAGATGATGACCGGTATCAAATTATTCATGAGATTGAACCTCACTGTCTTCAATTCCAAGAAAGGACTGAGGATCGAGTTATGATGCACTTAGTTATGCGTTCAGGGAGATCTAATAAATCAAAACAAGCTTTTTACGCTAAAGTAGTTAAAAATCTTGAGGCAGCTCCCGGAATTGATCCTAGAAATGTATTAGTTACAATTACTGAAAACCATGATATTGATTGGTCATTTGGTGATGGTGTTGCACAGTTTATAATTTAAGGTTCAAGGGGAAATAAAGAAATGGAGGCTGCGGTCGGAATCGAACCGGCGTTAATGGAGTTGCAGTCCGCTGCATAACCACTCTGCCACGCAGCCTAAATATTTCTTCTTTTTGATGCTCTTATGTGAATATTAAAAACCCCGACACCGCTAAGTGTCAGGGCTTCAATATGTGTTGGTACTTGGGCCGGAATCGAACCGGCACGGCCGTGAAGCCGAGGGATTTTAAGTACGAGATATTCACTGCTATGTAATCAGTAAGTTGA
>QNEY01000176.1 GCA_003645385.1 Gammaproteobacteria bacterium
ATTCATTCTCTAAATTGCGTAGCTGCTTAGACAATCCCTTGAGTGAATCAGTTGAGTTTTTATATTGCTTATCGCCTGTTCTTAATTCCTTATTAACGGTTTATTTCCTCTCTATTTTTTGCATATTGTTTTTTTGCAGCCTCAAGGGTTTCTCTTAAATCTTCATAGCCTTTTTCACCTTCTCTTGGTGCTTCCTTTATGACCTTTGCAAGCTGCTTGTTTTGCTTGATAAGTTCATTTATTGTTTTTGCATTCTTTGGGTCTGCTGAAACTCTAAGTTTCAAAATCAGTGTTTCTTCCATTTTATATATTTTTCACTAAAATAAAGCTATATCTATTATTATACTATAAAATGAGGTATTGCACGCCCCTTAAAATAGTAAAATATTTGTTTTTGGCTTCCTTTTATGCATATTTTTGAAATATGACGGAAAATAACAAAATAAACAATTTGAAAAAAGCCATCGTAGGCATGGCACAAAAACCAATGCTTATCCAAAAGCAGATGGCAAAAGAATTGTTAAACCAATATGATGCCGTTGTTTCTAGCGTTCTTCAAAATGAAACATTGACCAAAGAACACATTAAGGAACAGAAAGCAAAAAACTCAATTCGCATATATAACGCAGCAGGCAACATTGCCATAATGAACGGTGCAACAATTGCTGAAACTAAGATTGAGAAAAATTCTGTTGCTGTTGTTCCTGTTATGGGTGCAATGATGCGTGATGATTATTGCACCATGGCAGAGGGTTTTGTAAAAGGTACACGAAGCCTTGAGCAGATGGTTCAGCAACTTGATTCAAATGAAAATGTTGATGGCATTGTGTTCCAAGTAAACACACCAGGAGGCGAGGCATTTGGAAATGAGGCACTATCTAAGGCAATAAAGGGAACAGAAACGCCCACTGTTGTATCATTTGAAATGATGGCAAGTGCAGGCGTTTTTTCTTTTCAGGGAGCTGATGAAATTTATGCCGTTGAGAAAAATTCGCTTTGGGGTTCAATTGGTACTTATATCACATTGATTGATGATAGTGAGTTCATGCAAAACATGGGCATTGATTTCATTGAAATTTATGCTGATGATTCAACAGAAAAGAACAGGCCAACAAGAGAGGCACTTGCAGGGAATCAAGAACCAATGAAAGAGTTCTTGAACACCTTGAATGATACTTTTATAAAAGATGTCAAAAATTCAGCTCCCAACATCAAAAATGATGGCAGCGTTTTTAAGGGCAAATTATATACTGCAACCGAAGCAAGAAAAATTGGAGCAATTGATGGAATAAAAAGCCTTGACTATGCAATAAGCAGAGCAAGGTATTTAAGCCGTCATCATGACAAAAGGGAAAAACGCAACAAGCGCAAATCTAAATCAAAAAATCTTATGCAACAGAAAGAGGAAAAACTAGGCTTTTTCGCTCGCATGTTTGGCGATAAAACGGCAAACGAAGCAGAGCAGGACATTCAAGCAGTTGAAACAAAAATTGCTGAAATGAAAACAGAAAACAGCGAAATGCAAAAAGAATTGCAAGCAGCAAAAGCAGATGTTGAAAAATTGACAGCTGCAAATTCTGAAATGCTTTTAGCAAATGAAGCAATGAAGCAAGAAATTGAAACTTTGAAAGCCGAAAAGCAAACAGCAGTTGAAAAAGTTGATGAGCTTGCCAATGTAAGTGCTGAAAACGAAGCGCTAAAAGCCGAAAACGCTAAAATAATTGCTCATAACAAAGAGCTTGGCGGTGTTCCTGCTGCTGCATTGCCTGAAGATGTTGAAAATTCAACCTCACACAAACAAGGCAGCAAGCAAATTGCAGAAAAAAGAAGTTACCAAGACATTATCAATGCACTTGAAGATCGCAAAAAGTAGCCAATCAATCTATTCAAAATAAAAAATCAATAAAATGTTAAAAGTAAATCCGGAACAGCTTGCATTTGTGCAGGAGGTTGGTTGTGCAAATGACTGTGCAACGGAAATAAAAATCAATGATGGTTTAGCTTTACCATGTAAGGAGTGGACCAATGAGGAATCTGCAATGCTTAGACGTAGAATGTTAGTTGATAATCAACTAATGTCTAGCGGTCTATTGAAGCGCCTTAGTCGTTCTTCTTTAGGTAATAGCCTAAGATACAGAAAGTATGGTATTGATGTTGGCCCTATCCGCACGCAAGACAGTGGAGCACATGCAGTCAATGAGTGTGGTGTAACATTTGACAGCATCCGCATGGAAGATTTTGAAAAGCGCTTTTATGTAGTCAATACAGAAAAGAACATTCAAATGTGTATCAAACAGTTTATTGGTACAAAATGGCAGGATATGATTTCTCAAAGATATGGCGATTATAACGCTGAGGACTTTGAAGGAACTGACTTGGCTGATATGATTATTGCATCTATCATTGAAAAATACACTGAATTTGTGCCGAAGTTCCTATTGATGGCAACTTGCAACGGTTCAGGTGAGGACATGCACGGTGATGATGGTATCATGGCAAAAGCTTACTATGCAAGCAAGGGCCAATATTTCCACACTTTGCAATTTGACTTATCAAGCGTTGCAAATGACTTTGCAAATGTGTATATCAATGCAATTGTTGGCGGTGATAGATACTCTGCTGCACCAACTGATTTTGCATCATCTGATGAATATTTGTTGGACTTCTTGACTTGGTTAAACACAAGAAAAGAAAAGCGTGATTATCTTTTCAATGCTTCTTTAGATTTGGCAACAAGTCAGCTTTATGTTGCATCTACTTTTGCAACTAGAATCATTGATTTGCGCATAATTCTCAATGATGGCACTGAAACGCCTGATTGGAAATGCAAGCCACAATCAGAAATGCTTGCACCAATTGAGTTGCAACGCAATATGATGATTAATGATGTACCGTTGTTATTCAAGTATGAAAACATTGATGAAACAAACTTTTGGCAAAAGTTCAAAGAGTATATGAAGGAGTTCAAGAGATACATTCACAGAAATGGCTTCTCTGACATCAATGTTAATGATATTGTCATTGGCATTGACCCTGAATTGCTTTTGGAGTACGAAGACCAGCAAAATGGCAAATTCATTGATTGTTGTGAGGACGGCAGCAACACTGCTGACAGAATTGGCCTTTCTTTGAATCGCTTTATCCCTTTGAACAGCTTGAATGATACAGGGCTATTCTTTATGACTGTCCGTGGCAACTTATTGCTATTAGATGACGGTGATAATATTGAGCAGGCAATCAGCAATTTCGGACGTATTCAAATTAAAGAATCAAACTGTGATAAGCCGGGCTTAGTCAATATTTATGGCGGTGTTCCTCCAATGGGTTCTGATGTTGAGCATTGGGGCTTGTTTGCCACAAATATATGTGATTCTTATTTTGTTACAGATAACAAATTGGATGAGCGTGGACCATGTGAGAATGCAAAACTTCAATTAGTGTGTTATGATGACAATGTCAAGAATTATTGTGTTGTTGATTCTACTTGCCATCTTTATGCTTCTGTTGATGCTGATGCGACTTATGACAGCGTTGCAGATACAACAACAATTGCTGTTTCTGTAAATTCCAACCAACCACAAGGCACAACATTGGTTTACAACCTATCTTATAGCCTTTCTGATGGAACAGCTCAAACAGGCATAACATCAAGCAATTTCACAATAACATTGCCCGGTGACCAAACTGATAGCGGTGTTGTTATCAATGTAACAGGAACAGTTGAGGCACAAGATGGAAACGGTGCTGTTCAGTGCTCTTGCCCTATCGTATATTCAAGCAAGCTTGGAGAGGGTGACCCAACAATATACTGCACATTGACTGATTCAAATGATGGCGGTGCAAATTCGGTAACAACTGCTCTTAATGTGACCTATACAGTAAACGGAAACACAACAACAATTCCACTTTCTGACCCTGCTTTAGATTATAGCAGTACAGGCGATTTTGATGCAATAGAAAGCGAAATTGAGGCTATTTTTCCAAATACAACAGTTGTGCTTTCAAATCCATCTGCTGCATTGACAGATATTTCTATTTCCAATCTTCCATCATTTATTTCAAATGTTGTGATAAGCTCAACAACTACCGGAAACGGAACAGCAACGCTTGTTGCACAGTGCTACCTTTTTCTAAATTCTAAAATTCAGCAGCCTGCAATTTGGCAGGCTGCTTTTTAAAAATATTTATTATGCCAACGCCAAAATGCTGTATATGTGTTCTTCCTTTAGGTGGCAACGATTGTGACACCACAACAGGAATTGCAGAATTGAATTATATCCCTTCTTGTAGTGTTCTTTCTGTTACTTTTAACGAAATACCACTTACAGACCCCAATCCATGTTGCCCTGAGGGTGAGATTGCAACAGTAACAATTGACATTGCTGATCC
>QNEY01000177.1 GCA_003645385.1 Gammaproteobacteria bacterium
CGGAACGTAATGGTTGTGTTGTTGGTGCGGTGCAGGTGCGAGATGAGCATCAGATTATGTTGATCACCAATGGCGGTACATTGGTGCGCACTCCGGTAAAAGATGTTTCCATTGTTGGACGTAACACCCAAGGTGTGAAACTGATTAATCTGACCAAAAAAGAGAAACTGGTCGGTCTTGAACGTGTCTTAGAGGAAGAAGATGAATCTGAAGATGAATCTGAAGGTGATGAAGTAGAAGAAACTGGCGAAGAATAACAGTTGTTTTATGTCGGACTGGAAGGATGTTTCCAACGGCCTATCTATTTGGGTTAAATTATGACTGAACAAAAAGCCTTGCAAACCACAAGGCAGAAAATTGATGAGATTGATCTTCAATTACAGCAGTTGCTGAATAAGCGTACCGCTCTAGCACAAGAAGTTGCACGAATTAAAATTGCTAATAATGAACAAAGTAATTTTTATCGTCCAGATCGTGAAGCGATGGTGCTACGACAAGTGATGGATCGTAATGATGGACCATTACCAGACGGAGAGATGGCAAGGTTATTTCGTGAGGTGATGTCAGCTTGTTTGGCAACAGAAAAACCTTTACAAGTTGCTTATCTAGGGCCAGAAGGTTCATTCACTCAAGCTGCAGCATTAAAACAATTCGGTGGTTCAGTTAACACTCAGCCAATGACTACTATTGCAGATGTGTTTCATGCGGTTGAAACTGGTAATGCCTGTTATGGAGTCGTTCCTGTTGAAAACTCAACTGAAGGTATGATTTCCCATACTCTGGATCGTTTTATCAATTCACCTCTTAAGATCAATGGTGAAGTGACACTACGTATTCATCATTATTTATTGAGTAAAGCCAAAGATTTGAATTCGGTCGAGAGAGTGTATGCACATCCTCAGGCGTTAGCGCAGTGTCGACAATGGTTAAATGAGAATTTGCCAAATCGTGAATTGATATCAGTCAATAGTAACTCGGAAGCAGCAAAGAAAGTGGCAAATGAGGTTGATTCAGCGGCTATAGCTGCTAATCGTGCTGCAGAGATTTACGAGTTATCGGTGTTAGGAAGCAATATCGAAGATGAAGCAGATAATACAACTCGTTTTTTGGTAATTGGCACTCAGAATGTCGGTCCATCAGGTATTGATAAAACTGCTTTATTAGTGTCGACAAAAAATAAGCCTGGCGCATTGCAGACTCTGCTGAAGCCGTTAGCTGATAGTGGTATCAGTATGACTCGCATAGAGTCGCGCCCATCTCGAAAAGGCGTCTGGGAATATGTATTCTTTATAGATATTGAGGGGCATTGTCATGACGAGGCTGTGTCAGATGCATTGACTCTATTAGAACAAGAATCATCGATGTGCCGAGTGCTTGGGTCTTATCCGAAGGCTGTTTTGTAGGTAACGATACAATGAAACTGATATTAGCCAATCCACGTGGTTTCTGTGCTGGTGTAGATCGTGCAATTGAAATTGTTGAACGTGCATTAGAGTTGTTTGGTGCTCCGATTTATGTCCGTCATGAAGTGGTCCACAATCGTTTTGTTGTAGATGGCTTACGTGATAAGGGTGCTGTTTTTATTGAAGAATTAAGCGATGTTCCTGATAACAGTACTTTAATTTTTAGTGCCCATGGCGTATCAAAAAAGGTAAAAACCCAAGGGCAGCAACGTGGCTTAAAAGTTTTTGATGCAACCTGTCCATTGGTGACAAAAGTACATATGGAAGTTGCACAATATGAAAAACAAGGACGTGAATGTATTTTGATTGGTCATGCAGGCCATCCGGAAGTTGAAGGAACCATGGGCCAGTACACTTCAGAAGATGGTGGTATGTACTTAGTCGAAACACCTGAAGATGTTGTAAAGTTGCAGGTAAAGAATCCCGATGATTTAGCTTTTGTGACTCAAACAACATTATCAATGGATGATGCTGCAGTTGTCATTGATACTTTGAAAAAACACTTTCCAAATATTCATGGTCCACGTAAAGATGATATTTGTTACGCTACTCAGAACCGTCAGGATGCGGTGAAAAACCTGGCGCAACAGTGTGACTTGGTATTGGTTGTTGGATCCAAAAATAGCTCTAATTCCAATCGCTTATGTGAGCTTTCTTATAAACTAGGTAAAGAGTCATATCTGATAGATAATGCCCAAGATATTGAACCTGAATGGTTGAAGGATAAACGAGTTATTGGTCTGACAGCAGGAGCATCTGCACCTGAAATACTTGTTGAACAGGTTGTTGAGCGATTGAAAAAGTTAGGCGTAACGCAGAGTGATGAAGATCAAGGGCGACGTGAAACGGTTGAATTTTCATTGCCTAAAGAATTAAAAATTGATACTTCCAGACTTACACAATAGACATTAATATTAGTTATGCCTTTTTTGCCTGTATTTTTGTGGACTGATATTCTAATTTATCTGTTGTTTTCAGTCGTGCTGGCAGCAATTTTTTATATTCGTCGGTATCCACACCTTCGTGCACCATGGAAACTAGTCTTTCAACGGAAGCGTGGTGTTATATCTATAATGATCCTGCTGTGTTATGTCACAATCGGCTTATTGGATTCAGTCCATTTTAGACAAGCATTGAATACTGAGAAGGTCGGTGATACTCAACACTATTCTACAGAAGTGGTCACATTGCTTGACTTGGTGTTGATGCCCTTGCGTCAGCAAGTTGAAAAAACGTATTCAGCCCCATTTGCTACTCAGTTGTTTGTGCGTGAGATGCAACAATCTGATTTAGGTACGCTTGATTATGATTATCCAAAACTACTTTATGGTGGCTCACACCTATCGAAACAACAGGATAAATGGTTTGATATTCGAAATACGATTTTCTTAAGCTCTTTCCTAGCATTGCTGATCTGGTTTTTGCTGTCTTTTTCGATCGCTGTTTTTTTAGCAAGATACCATGCTATGAGTTTAAGACAGCAAATTCGAGGTATACGATTAGGACATTTATCTTACCCGATACGAACAATATTATTCATGCTGTTGGTGTTACTGTTATTTGCTTTTAATCTTGTTGGCTTGAGTGTTGATTATCATGTGTTGGGTACAGATAAAGTTGGGCAGGATGTTTTATATCAGGCCTTAAAAAGTGTTCGTACAGGCTTAGTAATAGGCACACTCACTACCTTGGTGATGTTGCCTTTCGCCTTGTTTATGGGCATTGCAGCTGGCTATTTTAAAGGTTGGATAGATGATGTAATCCAATATATTTATACAACCTTAAATTCAATTCCAGGCGTGTTATTAATTGCAGCGGCTGTATTAATGATGCAAGTCTATATGAATAATCATCCTGAGAATTTTGTGACAGTAGCAGAACGAGCTGATATGCGGCTATTATTTTTGTGCATCATATTGGGCATGACTAGCTGGACAGGTCTATGTCGAATTTTACGTGGTGAGACCTTAAAGCTAAGAGAGGCTGAGTATGTTTTAGCGGCAAGGTCATTGGGTGTTAGTAGTTTCAGCATCCTACACCGACATATCCTTCCAAATCTGATGCATATCGTGATGATTGCTATTGTACTGGATTTTAGTGGTTTGGTATTAGCTGAGGCAGTTTTATCCTATGTCGGAGTAGGTGTTGATCCTTCAATGATCAGTTGGGGTAATATGATAAATAGTGCTCGTCTGGAAATGGCTCGTGATCCAGTAGTATGGTGGTCATTAACGGCGGCCTTCTTTTCGATGTTTATTTTGGTTCTAGCAGCTAATTTATTTGCTGATGTTGTACGTGATGCTTTTGACCCCCGTATGCAGACTGTGCAATGACCACTGCATTATTACAAGTAACTGGTTTAAAAACGTGGATAGGTCACAAAGACAGACCACTAAGGGCTGTTGATGGTGTCGATTTTACAATTAAACGCGGTGAAACGTTTGCTTTATTAGGTGAGTCTGGCTGTGGTAAGTCAATGACTGCATTGTCATTGTTACGACTTAACCCACAACCTGTAAGTCGTATTGTAGAAGGTCAGGTTAAACTTGCTGGACAAGACTTATTGGCCTTATCAGAAGAAGAGATGCAACATATACGTGGCCGACGTATAGCAATGATTTTTCAGGAGCCACAAAGTTCATTAAACCCAGTGTTAACTGTTGGTGAACAAATAGGTGAGTGCTTGAAATGGCACTTTAAACTTGATAAACAGCAATGTCATGATCGTATTATCTCTTTACTTGGTTCTGAGGTTACTCCAGACACGAAACAACGAATGAAAGAATACCCTCATCAATTATCCGGTGGCATGAAGCAACGGGTAATGATAGCGATAGCATTAGCTGGCGAGCCTGAACTGTTAATAGC
>QNEY01000178.1 GCA_003645385.1 Gammaproteobacteria bacterium
AACAACGAAAGCAGCATCTGCACGTAATACTTTATAAACACCGACTTTATTCGTTTTAAAAGCTTTATTAAGCTGATTACACGTGTTGCTAGAAAATTGGTCTTCAATTAAAAACTCGGTGCTACCTAGTCTTAACACTAAGATGTTGTTATCTAAAACCCATGTATTTGGCACATCTGGGATATGAATATTTTGTAATGCTAACCATTTAGCTGCTTGCGGTCCTTTAACACCAAATCGATCCAGACAACTCACATCAGTTACACCAAGTTTTTGTTTCCTGACTTCTTCAATATCTGCCGTATCAAAGCTTATAGCCACTTGCATTCCATTCATCTCACCCCATGTAGGGTTAAGCTTTTCTTGAAAATATGCAACGGGCGTTGATTTGCTCACGCTAGACATATCACAACTCCTTATTGCTTTTGAAAAATGGAGTTTTTACAACGGTCGCTTTAACCATTGAGCCATTATCTGTTTTAATTTTAAATTCAGATCCAGCTTCCACTTTATTAGGATCGACATAGGCAAAACCAATCACTCGATTTACTTTGCGACTAAAAGAAATACTGGTTACTCGGCCTTTAATCTCACTCCCTTCAATAACCAGATTGCAATCCTCTGGCATCTGACCAGAAAAACCATCCGCTAACATAAAAGGAACAAGACGTTTTGAGAGACATTTCTTCGCTAGAATTTGTAGGCTTCGTTGTCCTATAAAGAAAGATTTATCCATGGCAAGTGCAGAATCACACCCTAGTTCAAAAGGAGTGGTAAGGCCATCCGTATCATAGCCAGGTAAATGATGACCCATTTCCAGCCTTAGTAGACGTTGAGTATCCGTACCAAATGGTCTGATACTGTAGGCTGAACCGATTTCGATAATTTGATTCCAAATGGTCAACATGTTGTTTGCTGGCACATGAATTTCATAACCAATCTCAGCCACAAAAGTAACTCTCATAACCCGTACCAATACACCTGAAATCTTTATTTCACAAACTCTTCCGGTATCGAGATTAGAAACTGCTTTTAGCTGTGTTGTTAAACCAAGCATCACTTCTGGTGATTTAGGTCCCACTATATTAATGATTCCATAAGAGCCAGTGACATTAATCAGCCCTACATCTAATTGCCATATCTGAAGCCATCGTTGCATTTCACGATAGACCATTGCTGCATTAGATGTCCCTACTGTGATATAAAACAATTTAGCGCTTATTCGGCTAACAATGCCATCATCAGATATGACTGCTGATTCATCTATAGATAAGGCATAACGTGTTTCACCCACTTTCTGATCAGTGAATCTATCAGTGAAAAACAGTTCTAAAAACTGAGCTGCATCAGGACCGCAAACTTCAATTTTTCCTAGTGAACTACCGTCAATAATACCTACACCATGATGTACCGCCATTGCTTCTTGTTGAATCAGGTTTACTTGATCTTCTCCAGCTTTTGCATAATAAGCGGGGCGAGACCATGCACCCACATCAACAAATACTGCTCCCGAATCTTTATGCCATTGTTGTATTGATGATTGACGTTTTGGATGAAAACTTCTACCACCTAAGTGTCCAATTGGCGTTGGATGAAAGAAAGGTCTAGAGGTGGTTGACCCAATTTTTTCAACAGGTAAACTACGAATATTTGCAAGGATCCGTATTGCATTCATATTAGAATGTTTACCTTGACTTGGCCCCATACCCACTGTTGTATAACGCTTCATAAGTTCAATGTTATCGAAGCCCTCTTTTGCTGCATTTATGAAATCTTTTGCTTGAATATCTTCATCAAAATCAACAAAATTTCTTCCTTTTGGATGAGGCACTATAGGATATTGATGGCTGGGTGATTCAGTGCGATGTGCTTGTACAGGAATCTCAGGCATATCATCTCGTCCCATATAACGCATGGCTTCCGACGCAGCACGAGCACCATCTGCAATACGTTGTTCTAAATCATAAATACCATTTACTTTTCCTGCGGAGAATATACCTTTCGGTAATGATTCAGGAATAAACTGTTCGATTGCATTATCATATTTTACTTTCATTCCAGACTGATATAGTAACGCTGCAGCTGATGCCCAACCTGCACTCATCGCGACTCCATCGCATTCAACTGTGAATGATTTTTCAGGTTCAGTTTTGTTATTATCTTCATCAAAAGGACATATAACAACGCCTTTTACAGACATGTTATCAGCGGTTTCTATCGCCTCATAGACACAGCATCCTACATATATATTTACTCCCTTATTTAATAGCTCTGTGCTTAAAGAATTGGAAACATTGTCTTTTCTTAAATCAACCACAGCTTTTACAACAGTTCCTGCTTGAATTAAATCGAGAGCCACTCGGTAACCATAATTATTAGCTGTGAATACCACGCCATTATCAAAGGGCTTGATACCATAGCGATAAATCATTCGCTGTGCAGCTGATCCATTCATCACACCTGGAAGATCATTGTTACGAAAAACAGGTGGTTGCTCAAATGCACCTGTTGCGACAATCAGTGTTTTAGTCCGAACTTTGGTGATTCCTGCTTCTTCCACAATCGGAATTAGATGGTCTGCGTAATAAGCAGCAGCGTAGGCATTTGTTCGCAATGTAATATTTTCTGCCTTATTAATTTCTTCAAGCAATTCTTCCAGCTGTACTTGTAGTTCATTACTACCTGCACGGTCATAACCAAGACTACCACCTGCATTTTTGTTCTCATCAACAAGCAATATTTTCAATTGTCTATCAAGTGATGCCGCCAATGCTGCTGCTAAACCAGCAGGGCCTGCTCCCACAACCAACACATCATAGTGTGCATTTAATTTTGGTTTTGATATTCTTGGGTAATTAAAATTAACTTTACCTAAGCCAGCGCCATGTCTAATTATATTTTCCCAAAATGGGAACATAAATCGTGGTCTGAAAAATGCTTTATAGTAGAATCCAACTACCAAAAACGGAGATAATAACTTCTCAATAAAGCGTAAATTATCTTTCTTTACCCCACCCATCGTATTTATTACCATTAAAGACATACCATCCTTAACAGCAACAACATCACCACGAATATTAGTATCTTCACCATCAGTAAGCATCACGTTAATATCATGATTAGCCAAACTTAAAACGCCACGAGCTCGATGATATTTAAAACTACGTCCTAATACTTTTTCACCAGAAGCCCATAACGCACTGGTGATAGTATCGCCTTCAAATCCGGTAAATTGTTCACCTTCAAAAGTGAAACTTATTTTCTTCTCCCTCTCAAGCCACTCACCAGTCTGCTTATCAATACGCATGTTCATTTTGCTGACTCCAGATCTACGAACTTATTAAATAGGTATGAGTCTTGAACCTCGTCAGTGAGTGTATTTCGTTCTGCAATAAACCAAGTTCCACTCGGTCCGTGATACCACCATTCTTTTTTTATACTTGGTGCATTGTCTCGATAATGGACATAGGCAGCCCATTGAGAATCTGTTGATGTTTCATGATCAGGCATCGTGCGATAAGCCCCACCGTAAACAAATTCACTTAGCGGTCTGACGCCATTTATCGGACATTTAAATAATTTCATATCTCTCAATACCTATCTTTGTTAATGGCCAACTGAAGCCGCACCTTTTTCGCCTGTCAGTTCATAATCTTCGAATCTAGAGAGACGGAATGAATGAATCAAATCATGTGCTTTATCATTAGCAATAGTGGCAGCCATGGTCTTTCCACTGATAGGTGTTGCTTTAAATCCCCAGGTCCCCCAGCCAGCATCAAGATAAAAACCTTCAATCTCTGTTTTACCCATAATTGGAGCAAAATCAGGGGTCAAATCTGCCATACCAGCCCATTGCCGGACTACTTTGACATTAGAAAGGAAAGGAAACATATCAACGATGTGAGATGTTAAGCCTTCAACGAAATCAAAACTTGAGCGAGTTGAATGGAGCTCATAAGGATCAAGAGACGAGCCCATAACTAGTTCACCACGAGATGATTGACTAACATAAACATGCAAACTGCCAGAAACGATAATCGTGTCTAGCCAAGGCTTCATTGGCTCACTAACACAAGCCTGCAATGGATGAATGGTTATAGGCGTTTGAATATCCACCATCTTAGTGATACGCGGTGTAAAGCCTGCTACAGCAGATAATACTTTCCCTGTGGAGATATACCCTTTGCTGGTTTTCACACCTTGTACTTTATTATTCTTGATATCAATATCTTGAACTTCAGTCATCTGAATTATATCGACACCTAAACGAGCAGCACCTCTTGCATAACCCCATGCTACCGCATCATGTCTCGCAACAGAGCCTGGATT
>QNEY01000179.1 GCA_003645385.1 Gammaproteobacteria bacterium
AACACCTGAGTGGATTATTGAACGCCAGTTTTTACAGCAATGTCGATCGATATTGTCGAAAAATGGTCAAGTGGTGTTTAACTTACTAGTCGATGATGCAAATGCTTTTTTGCATTACTTGTCAGCGATTCGTGACATATTTGATCGTCGAACGGTATGTTTATCTTTACCAAATTATCGCAATACGGTAATTATGGCCTTTAACCAATCACTATCATTTTCACCTGAAGAAATAACTACACGATTACCAGATCTTGAGGTTTTATGGGGGCTAGACTTCACTGCTTTCTATCAACAAATGCTTAAGGATAATCCGAGAGAAAGTGGTGTTTTCTAACTGCTATACTCGCAAGTCAATTTGTTGAATAAAACCAGTTGACCCATTTTCATTAATATAAATGCCGGTACTGACCAGATCACCTAATGTGTGTTGATTTTGTTGCAGTTCAAATGGTGTATTGAGATGACCTAAGTAAATGGCTCCAACATTCTTGTCGCCCAATCCAATCAATTGCTCCTGACCATTGGCATCTCGGAACCATAAGCGAAGATGATCATAAATGCTATCAGCTTCATCAATAAACTGATTGTTATCTTCATCATATTGAACTAGTTCATTAAATCCTTGCCCAGTAGTAGGACCAAACAATTCACTGCCATCATTGATCTGGCCATCGTCATTTTTGTCTAATGCCAAATAAGCATTGCCGGGACTGAGTAGGGCAATTTGTTCTTTTTGGCCATCAGCATCAAGATCAAATTCAAATCGTGACTCTTGTAATTCAGCAGCAGTACCATTGAAGTTGAGTACTAAAGGATCAATTTTTATAGCATCACCGGCACGGAAGCTAATGATTGTCTCTTCAAAGAATTCTCGCTCAACGTTGAGTTGTGCTGAGAAATTGATGGTTTTTCCATCCTGTGTGGTTATTGACCCTTCAGCTGAGAAAGACAGTGATTCATATTCATAATGGGAAGCATAATAATCATATTCAATGCCAAACCCCGCTGATTGAACAGGAGTTTCGCCATCTAACTGTTCGATATCAGATAAATCCACTTCAGAAATTTCCTGATTTAAGCTGGCTGGATCAAATAATTCAAATTTTTCACCAGTGAGTGCTTCAATCATTTTGGTGATAATTTGTACACGAAGTTCATGTCTAGCATCAAGCATTGTGTCACTAAGTTTATGTTGTTCTTTATGAGCGTTAGTGGCTTCACGTGAGATGGTGGCTTGTTGTGCTGCTTGTACTGGCAGAGTAGGGCGTATTCCATTTTGTCCATTTGGACGATCACCAATCCAGATATTTAAAGATTCACGCTGTTCAGAATGAGTGATTTTCTCATGATGCTGATGAAGAGAAATATTGGCATTATTGATAATCATAATGACCTCATAGAAATGTTGGCTATAAACAAGATAACGGCCGTTTTATAACTTACTTTAGATAAAAGAGGCTATTTATTTGTTTAAGTAGAATGATACGATACGTCAGTATTACTTGTTTGGGACAAGGATAGTGGGATGGAAATAGCAGTATTTGTTACAGATCTGATTACGCAGCTCAATAGTATTGTTTGGGGGCCATTGATGCTGGTGCTTATTCTTGGTACAGGTCTTGTGTTAATGATTGGGTTAAAAGGAATGCCCATTGCCAAGCTGGGCTATGGTTTCAAAATGTTATGGCGTGGCCGTAATAGAGGTAAGCAAAAAGGTGAGGGCGATATATCACCTTTTAATGCCTTAATGACATCATTAGCTGCCACCATTGGCACCGGGAATATCGCTGGCGTAGCAACTGCAATATTCTTAGGGGGCCCCGGTGCCTTATTTTGGATGTGGATGACCGCACTAGTGGGCATGGCAACTAAATATGCTGAAGCTGTTTTAGCAGTACATTTTCGTGAAACTGATGAAAATGGCAATAAAATTGGCGGTCCGATGTATTACATTAAAAATGGCTTAAGCAGCCGTTTTGCATGGCTGGGTACTACTTTTGCCATCTTTGGTGCCTTAGCGGGATTTGGTATTGGTAATACCATTCAGGCTAACTCAGTGGCTGATGTTTTATCTTCTAATCTTGGAATCTCTCCCTTACTAACAGGCATCGTGATGGCTGTTCTAGTCGCTATGGTACTGCTGGGCGGCATAAAACGTATTGCTGAAGTAGCAGGAAGGTTAGTGCCCTTTATGGCAATAAGTTATGTCTTAGCAGGCATTGTTATCTTGGTGATGCACGCCTCGCAAATCCCAGCTGCTTTTAATCTTATCTTTACCTATGCGTTCACGCCCGTTGCTGCAACGGGAGGATTTGCAGGTGCGGCAGTGTGGGCAGCAATTCGCTTTGGTGTAGCACGTGGTATTTTCTCAAATGAAGCTGGTTTGGGTAGTGCACCGATTGCACATGCTGCAGCAAAAACAGATAGCCCTGTGCGGCAAGGGACAGTGGCGATGATGGGCACATTTATTGATACCATTATTGTTTGTTCGATAACGGGATTAGTGATCATCGTATCAGGTGTATGGACCAGTGGTGAAACAGGTGCAGCCTTGTCTTCCCTTGCATTTGAGTCTGCTTTACCAGGTCTGGGTGGGGCACTTGTAGCGATAGGACTGTGTGTGTTTGCTTTCACTACTATTTTAGGTTGGAGTATCTACGGTGAAAAATGTGTAGAGTATTTATTTGGTATCCGCTCGATTATTCCGTTCCGTATTTTGTGGATAGTGGCGGTACCAATAGGTGCAACAGCTAATTTATCATTTATTTGGTTAGTGGCAGATACCTTAAATGCCTTGATGGCATTACCAAATTTAATAGCCTTATTATTACTTAGCCCGGTGGTATTTAAACTTACCCGAAACTATTTCACTGATAAAGAATAGAGTTGTGTGAGATCAATAAACCTAAGGCATATAGTGTTTTTTTACGAACTGGACAATAGTAGCCGTGGCTTGTTCAATAGATTGTGTATCGGTATCGATGATAATGTGAGGAGATTCAGGATCATCGTATACATCAGAAATACCGGTAAAATTCTTTAGTTCTCCAGATAATGCTTTTTGATAAACACCCTTATAATCTCTTTGTTTGCATGTCTCTAGACTAGTTTTTACATAGACTTCAACATAATTATTTGTCATGTCGTTGATGACTTGTCTGCTTTCTTTATAGGGTGAGACAAAAGAGGCTATGGATGAAACAGAATTATTCTGTAGGGTTTTGATTAGATGGCCAACTCTGGTTAGATGACGATGACGCTCTTCACGTTCAAACCCAACGTTAGGAATAACATCACGAATATCTTTTGAGTCGATTCGTTCAAGAGGAATATCACTTTTTTTAAGTTCTGAAAAAACCGCATCAGCTAAAGTGGTTTTGCCAGATAAGGGTAATCCTGTGAACCAGAGGTTAAAGGGATCTATACGTTGTCTGCCGAACTTAATTCTTTGCCAAATTCGTTCGTGGAAGAAGTATAAAAATATTTTTGCGAAGGTTTCTAAAACACCTGCAGCTATTGCCAGATCGAGACGACCAAAAAATACATAGACGATAATAATGGTGGTAGTGGTTGCGACAAAGCGCCAACTGACACCTTTAATTAGCGAGCGTTTACTCGTTTCTATATACATTTGTTAATTATCCAGTATTTTATTCATCAAGCAAGGCATCGCGACTATCAGAATGTAGGCGAGGCATAATCCACATTTCATACATTGATACGATCCACATAAAGCCGAATGATAGCGCCATGGCGCCACCACCTATGATGACCAACCAGGCAAAGTTGGGGTTTAATTTAGTCAGCCACCACGATGAAATATCTAATAATAAGAACAGATAGGGCATCACTATGACTGTTGCTTTTAGATACTTGGGGACACCGGCAGCTAGACTGAAGATTAATCCTACGAACATAAAGATAAATGCAATACCAAATAGGTGGATGTGTGAAACTCGTGCTAAAGACGAGAATGATGCACCGGTATCTGTTTCAGCTCGTTTAGCCACATTTTCAAATTTGGTGAAGTCCGGAACAGGCATGCCTGATGCCGGGCTGTGACACATAACACAACTAGTATCCATGATCTGACGAATACCGGTGTCATAAAAGGCCTTTTCATTTGCACCTTTATGTACCCAGTTAATAATTTTTAAGCGATTTTCCTCTGGGGCCATTAGTTTCATTGAGCCATTAAGCTTAGCTTCAATAACAGAACCAGAACGTTTGCCATAATAGCTGTACACAATATCGTCAACAGATAATCCTACTTCACCATCAGCCATACCATGAGTAAATTGAATTTGTACGATGGCCATTAAA
>QNEY01000180.1 GCA_003645385.1 Gammaproteobacteria bacterium
GTATTCGATGTTTTAATTTCTTACCTAAAGTATTCTTAAATATTGAGAGCGAGAACAGATACGATTACTTCAGAATCGAGTTTCACGCGCAATTTGATGTTCTCAATTCAGTTAACTGAAATTAATATTTACGGCTTATTTGTAAGTGTGATGCTTGTGTTTTTAAATTACTATTAGCATCTAATGTCAAAAATATAGCTTACTTAAACAAGATATGAAGATACAAGCTTCTTCATTAAAAGCCTCCCTAGTGACAGAAGATGACGACAGGTTCACAGAACCAGTGCCACAGAACAGATAAAATCAAACAAACCTTACCTAATAGTTGTTTTGATATAAGCATTTTCATAAAAATAGTTGATGTTAAATCAACTGGATAGGATGGGATGGGAAGAAATTGGCTGAATATTTGGCGGTATCATCTTGTTTCTGATATATTTACATTTATTAATTTGTAGTTGTCTTAATTTATTGTCATATTTGCGGTAGTCGTTAATTACGTTTACGATTATGACTAGTTAGCGGTTAATTACTTGACCTAATTTTGCTTTTCGATTGAGGATTTATCGATGATGCGTCGTTTATTTTTAAGCTTGATATTCTTATTGTTCTGTATCCCAGCAATGGCTGCAGATGTCGTTTTGAATCCAAATCACCCGCAACAACATATAGTTGTCCCTGGTGATACCTTGTGGGATATTTCGGGTAAATTCTTAATGTTTCCTTGGAATTGGCCAGATATCTGGTATGTAAATCCACAGATTGAAAATCCGCATTTAATTTATCCTGGGGATATTATTTCACTGGTTTATCGTGATGGCCGTCCGGTACTAGAGCTTACACGAGGTCCAAAAACATACAAAATGTCACCCGAGGTACGTGAAATAGTTTTAGAAAAAGCAATTCCAACTATTCCTTTAGATGCTATTAAACCATTTTTGAGTAGACCTCGAGTTGTGGGCGAAGAGACCTTGGCTGGTGCTCCATATATTGTTTCTAGTTTAGATGAGCGCTTGATTTCTGGAGCAGGGGATAGGGTCTTTGCACGTGGAATAGATGAGGATCAGGGTAAACATTATAGTACGTTCCGTGGAGGAGACCCTTATCTAGACCCTGAAACAGCAGAAGTACTGGGTTATGAGGCAATTTATACTGCGGAGGCTTGGGTTACAGCTATGGGTGATCCAGCAACGGTTGAGTTGAGTAAGACAACTCGTGAAGTACGTATTGGTGACAGGTTGTTACCAGTTGTAGAAGATGATTATGAGATGAACTTTATTCCTCGTCTGCCAGATGAACCATTAGAAGGGCAGATCATTTCAGTATTTGATGGTGTATCACAGGTAGGCCAGTATCAAGCTGTCGTGATTAACCGAGGTACTCGTGAAGGCGTTGAGGTTGGTCATGTGTTGATGGTGCTTGCTAAAGGTAAACTTATCGAGGACACAGTAACAGCAGAAAAAGATGTCTTTGTGGCATTACCAGATCAATTTGCAGGCGGAGCAATGGTTTTCAAGACTTTTGAGAAAGTTAGTTATGTAATTATTATGAAAGCTAATCAAGCAATACATGTAGGTGATAAGGTGCAGACTCGTTCAGATGAGTATCTTGATGCAATTAATGAGCTATTTAAAGGGAATCGTCGATAAGAGATTTTAAGCCCTGAAGCACAGTTCATTTTCAAAAAACCAACAGGCATTGGCTTGTTGGTTGGCTTTACACCGTACATCTGGTGTGGGCCCGATAACAATAACAAGGTTACTGGAACAATTTTCTGATCCGGAAGCAATTTTTGCTAACATCTCTTCAGCCAATGGAGTATCAGACAAGGTAAAAACTAACTTGTCCAAACCAGATTGGGCTAGAGTAGAGGAGGACCTTGTCTGGCTTTCTCGGCCTGATCGCCATGCAATAACGTTACATGACCCTCGCTATCCAACCTTATTAAAAAATATACCAGATCCTCCGAGCATATTATTTGTTCATGGTGATGCTGATTTGTTATCTCAATGGCAGATTGCTTTAGTAGGTAGCCGCAACCCGACAGCATCAGGAAGGGATACTGCTTTTGATTTTGCGCGATTTTTAGCTGAAGGTGGTTTAACAATAACAAGCGGCCTAGCATTAGGAATTGATGCAGCAGCTCATAAAGGGGCTCTTGCAGCACAAGGAAAAACAGTGGCTGTTTTGGGGACAGGACTAGATCGTGTTTATCCTGCAAAACATAGAGAGCTAGCCCACGAGATTGCTTCAACAGGTGCTTTGGTGTCTGAGTTTCCATTGGGAACGCCTCCTAGAGCAGAAAATTTTCCACGCCGGAATCGCATTATCAGTGGTTTGTCATTGGGAACATTGGTTGTAGAAGCAGCTCTGCGTAGTGGCTCATTGATAACTGCGCGTATGGCTATAGAGCAAGGACGAGAAGTGTTCGCTATCCCTGGCTCAATACATAATCCATTAGTGAGAGGCTGTCATAGGCTGATTCGTGAGGGGGCAAAGCTGGTGGAAACAGCAACTGATATTCTTGAAGAATTGGGAGCGTTAGCTGGGGTAGAAGCCGCTAGCAAGATGATTTCAGCACAAGAAATAGATCATAAACTTGAGCTTGATAGTGACTATCAGTTGTTGTTTGGAAGTTTGGGCTATGACCCAATAGAAATTGATGTGTTGATAGAACGATGTGGATTGACGGCAGAGGCAGTTTCCTCCATGCTGTTATTACTTGAATTACAAGGTCAGGTAGAATCGTTGCCTGGTGGTCGATATGTACGAGTTGGCAATTAAGGTTGATAAAGTACTTAAGGAATCTAATGAAAGAAAATGTATTTGATGTGTTGCTGTATTTATTTGAAAACTATTTAGATACCGATGACCGTAACAAGCCTGACAAAGATGCCTTGGAAATAGAACTTGAACGTGTTGGCTTTCCAGAATTAGAGATTAATAAGGCTTTTGACTGGCTAGAAAGCATGACTGTTATTGCTGAGGAATCAACCGCAACAGCTGAACCGATGCCTGAATTGGCGATGCGTTTTTTCACAGAACATGAAATAGATCGTTTGGATGTAGAGTGTCGAGGCTATTTATTGTTTTTAGAACAGGTTGGCGTGTTGGATTCTGATACTCGTGAGATAGTAATTGAACGAGTATTAGCATTGGAAACAGATGAGATTGATTTAGAGCAAATGAAGTGGGTAGTGCTGATGGTATTATTTTTTCAGCCTGGCCGAGAAGTGGCATATGCTTGGATGGAAGATTTGGTATTTGAAGACATGGAGGCCGTTATTCACTAAATGTGATAGCGCGCACTATACAAAATACTGCCCGTGTCATGCGGGCAGTGTTGTTTAGGACTACTTATTTTTGGTAAAGACAATATGGGAAAAAAATTAGTCATTGTAGAATCGCCAGCTAAGGCGAAAACAATTAAAAAGTACCTTGGTAAAGATGTTGAGGTGCTGGCTTCTTATGGTCACGTTCGTGATTTGCTGCCCAAAGAGGGAGCCGTTGACCCAGCAAATGATTTTGCGATGAAGTATCAGGTGATAGATCGCAACAGCAAGCATGTTGATGCTATTGCCAAAGCTATGAAGAAAGCTGATACCTTGTATCTGGCAACTGATCCGGATCGTGAGGGAGAGGCAATTTCGTGGCATTTATACGAGTTACTTAAAAAGCGTGGCGTATTAAAGAATAAAGATACCCATCGAGTGGTATTCCATGAAATCACCAAGCAAGCAGTTAATGATGCAGTGGCGAATCCACGTGAATTATCGATGGATATGGTGAATGCCCAGCAAGCCCGTCGCGCGCTGGACTATCTGGTTGGCTTTACTTTGTCACCGTTGTTATGGAAAAAGGTTCGCCGTGGTCTATCTGCTGGTCGGGTTCAAAGCCCTGCGCTCAGAATGATTGTTGAGCGCGAGCTTGAGATTGAAGCCTTTGTTCCGCAAGAATATTGGACAATTGAAGCAGATGCCTTAGTTAAAAAACAAGCCTTCGAGGCCAAGTTAACTCACTATAAAGGTGACAAGCTTTCACAATTTACCGTTAATCACCAACAGCAATCTACAGAAGTTGTCGAGACATTGACTGAAGCTGCAGAGGGTAAATTACTGGTTACAAACGTTGATAAAAAACAACGCAAACGCAACCCGGCGGCTCCATTTACAACATCTACCTTACAGCAGGAAGCTTCACGTAAATTAGGTTTTGGTGCCCAACGGACAATGAGTGTTGCCCAGCAATTATATGAAGGTGCAGATACCGGTGAAGGCGCGGTAGGTTTGATTACCTATATGCGTACTGATTCAGTAA
>QNEY01000181.1 GCA_003645385.1 Gammaproteobacteria bacterium
ACATTTAATTATGAACAATTTAGATTTAAGATTCATGATGGAACAAAACACAAAATAGCACAATCTCAGAACAAACAAATTTAGGGAAAGAACATGCGTATTCTATTCAAACTTATTATTTTAGTCGTCATAATCGTAATAGCAGGCCTCATTGCATTGCCATTTATTGTTGACCCCAATGATTACAAACAAGAAATTTCTGATCAGGTAGAAAAAGCAACGGGTCGAACATTGACACTTGATGGAGATATTGGCTTATCTGTTTTCCCGTGGATTGCACTTGAAATGGGCCCTCTATCATTGAGTAATGCAAAAGGATTTAAGGCTGAACATTTTGCTAAAGTCGAGGCTGCCGAGATCCGTATCAAACTGATGCCTTTATTACAAAAACAGTTAGAAATGGATACTATTGTTCTGGATGGCCTAGTTCTGAATCTGGAAAAAAATAAGGCTGGTAAAACGAATTGGGATGATCTTGCTGGTAGTAATAAACCTGATGGGTCAACCAAAGAATCTGAAACAAAATCCAGTGATGGTAGTGCACCTGCACTTGCTGCTATCAGTATTGCAGGTGTAAAACTTAGCAATGCCAATATTCTGTGGGCAGATGCAAGTACATCTCAAAGCTATAGTCTGGAAAACTTAAATCTCACTACCGATCCACTGGTACCAGGTGAGCCTACTGCTGTTGAGATAGATTTCGATATAAACAGTGCAAAACCTCAAGCTAAAGCCCATATCAATTTAAATACTAAAGTAATAGTTGATCTTGAAAATCAACAATATGCTTTGACTGGGCTTGAATTTACTACTCAGGCTGAAGGTAAAGAGCTTCCTTTTTCAAAAGCAGATATTAGTTTGAATGGTGATATCAATGCTGACATGGTTGAACAACTTGTATCTATCGACAACTTTTCATTGGCAATCAAAGCCAATAAAGATCAACAGGCAATTGATGCTAAGTTGTCTGCTAATGTTTCATCAAATCTGGCTAATCAGCAAACTACATTGAAAGCTGTTAATTTAACTGCCGTGATAAATGATCCAGCTCTACCGGGTGAAAAAGCTAAGCTTAATCTAACAGCTGACATCAGTGCTGATATGCAGCAACAAACTCTGACACTATCTACATTAGTTTTAGAACTACAGGACTTGTTAATTAGTGGTGATATCAATGCAAGTAAACTATTGTCAGATAATCCAAATTTTGCTGGTCAAATCGACATCAAGCCATTTAATTTACGTCAATTAGCAAATAAATTAGCTATTGAACTACCACCGATGGCAGATGGTTCCACCCTTGAACTGGTCCAAGTTAAAACTGCATTTGAAGGTTCAACTCAACATTTCAATGCAAAACAGTTAGATGTAACTCTGGATCAAAGCAAATTAACAGGCAATCTGGCCGTAGATAATTTTGCCAAACCTGCTATTAATTTCAAATTAGCATTAGATGAAATTGATATTGATCGTTACTTGCCACCAGTAAGCAAAGAAGAAAAACCGACAGTACCTGTGCCACCTGCAACTACTGCAGCTGCAGGAGCCAGTGAACTCCCTCTTGAAACATTGCGACAAATCAATGTCAAAGGTATTTTGGATATTGGTAAATTAAAAGTGAGCGGTACCCATAGTGAGAAAATCCATTTGGAAATCAACGCTGCTGATGGTTTAATTAAATTAAACCCTATAAGTGCCAATATGTACCAAGGTCAATATCAAGGTAATGTAAGCCTTGATGCACGAGGTAAAACATTAAAACTTACCATCAATGAAAATCTGAAAGACGTTCAAGTTGGACCGTTGCTGAAAGACCTTTCTGGTGATGACAAAATTTCAGGTACAGCCAACGCCCAAGCCAAGTTGACCGGGAATGGTGCTACCGTTGATCAAATCAAACAAACGTTGACCGGTAACGGCAAATTTTCATTCACTGATGGCGCATTAAAAGGTATCAATGTAGCTGAAAGTATTCGTAAAGCTAAAGCGGCTTTGAAGGGTGAAAAATTGCCTGCATCAGATGCGCCACTTCAAACAGATTTTTCCAGCTTAACAGGTTCATTTACTGCTACAAATGGCATTATCAATAATCAAGATCTACTTGCCAAGTCACCTTTACTTCGTATCAACGGTACCGGCATGGTAGATTTACCAAAAGAAGGCATAGATTACACTCTAAAAGTTTCAATAGTTGGCACAACAAAAGGCCAAGATGCCACAGATTTAGCCGATCTTGAAGGACTGACAATTCCAGTTAATATTACTGGCACATTTGCTCAACCAAAGCCAACAGTCGATATTGCCAATTTGCTTAAAGAACAAGCAACAGAAGAAATGAAAGCAAAAGTTGCAGACAAACTAGAAGACAAGCTGGGTAGTGATCTTGGTGGCTTATTGGGTGGAGCGCTTGGTACTAAAAAGTCAGAAACGACTGCTACTGAACCGACGTCAAAAACAGCTGAGACAGCACCAACTCAAGAAGCACCTGCAGAATCAGCAGAAGATATTCTCAAAAACAAACTTAAAAGCTTATTCTAATACTTAATCAAAATCACCCCATCACCATTATCAGGCTACTGGGCTTAAATATACTTTGACAAACGATAATTTCAGTACGCAGTTATTAAACTGGTTCGACCAATATGGTCGAAAAGATCTACCGTGGCAACATCAACCAACACCATACAGTGTGTGGGTATCAGAAATCATGTTGCAACAAACACAGGTTAAAACGGTTATTCCTTTTTATCAAACATTCGTTCGACACTATCAAAATATTTCCTCGTTAGCTAATGCATCTATTGATGATGTACTCAGTTTATGGACAGGTCTAGGCTATTACGCTCGAGCCAGAAACCTACATAAAACCGCAACAATTATCCATAATGATTATGATGATGAAATGCCTAACAGTTTGGAAGCATTAATAGCTCTACCAGGTATCGGTCGCTCTACTGCGGGTGCAATTATGGCTCTAGCTCATCACCAATATTTTCCAATTCTTGATGGTAATGTAAAGCGTGTATTAGCCCGCTACAAAGCTATCTCAGGATGGCCCGGAAATAAAGCAGTTGAACAGCTACTTTGGCAGCATGCTGAGCAATTATTACCTAATAATCGTATTGCTCATTATATTCAAGCACAAATGGATTTGGGTGCAACTATTTGTACTCGAATAAAACCTGAGTGTGAAATGTGTCCTCTCCATTCTGATTGCATGGCATTTCAACAAGGCAACTCCCAAGATTATCCCTCCCCAAAACCCAAAAAAGTGATACCGATCCGCAAAACCAATTGGATTGTCGCGCAATCAGGATTAGGAGAAGTATTGTTAGAACAACGACCAAATTCTGGAATATGGGGCGGATTATGGAGCTTTCCAGAAATAGATACTACTGAAAATATCCAGCATATCTGTCAACATCAGCTGAATCTAAACACTATTAACATTTCAGTAAAACCCCACTTTCGTCATGTATTTAGCCACTTTAAGCTTGATATTACTCCTCATATTATCCAATGTAACAATAACGATAATCATATTAGTGAGAATAAAAATATCAGTTGGTATAAAATAAGCGACGCATTACGGCTCGGCTTGCCCGCACCAGTAAAATCTTTTCTAAAAACATTGTAATAAGAGGAATCCATGGCACATATTGTTCAGTGTGTTAAACTACAAAAAGAAGCTGATGGGTTGGATTTTCCACCCTATCCCGGCGAACTTGGCAAAAAAATCTATGAGTCAGTCTCGAAAGAAGGCTGGCAAATGTGGTTGGGCCAACAAACCATGCTGATAAACGAAAATCGTTTATCATTGGCTGATCCTAAATCACAGCAGTTTCTTAAAGAAGAATTGGATAAATTTTTCTTTGGTGAAGGGTCAACACCACCAGCAGATTATATTGCTGAATAAATTTTAATTAAAACGAAAAACAGAGGTTAGACATGGCAGAACAAGTAACAGGAACAGTTAAATGGTTCAATGACGAAAAAGGTTTCGGCTTCATTGAGCAAGCTGACGGTCCAGATGTATTTGTACATCACAGTGCAATTCAATCAGAAGGCTTTAAGTCTTTGAAAGAAGGTCAATCAGTAACAATGGAAGTTTCTCAAGGCGCCAAAGGCCCACAAGCTGAGAATGTTGTTCCAGGCTAAAAATTTTTAGTCAATAATATTGAAGGCCGGCTTGGTTTATACCTCCGGCCTTTTTTATTGGTGCTAGCACAAGATTCATTAAGGTCTGCTTATGAAAGTATTCAGCTTTAGAAATATTCGTGTTGTTATCCTGCTTTCAGCATTGGCT
>QNEY01000182.1 GCA_003645385.1 Gammaproteobacteria bacterium
GCCTATATGATCAGACAACATGCCAAAGGGGATTTGTAATAAAGCCTGAGTTAGACCATAAGCACCAATGGCTAAGCCGATCAATATTGGAGTGGCTCCACTGTATTGACCCGCCGCAAGTGAAAAAACCGGGAAAATCATAAATAAGCCCAACATTCGTAAGGCAAAGATGCTTGATAGTCCAGCAATACTGCGCTTTTCCAAAGGGGTCATTGTTGATGAAGTGTTTTGTTTTTGCGTCATAGTAGTGGGTAAGAGTATATTGATCTGTTGGACATTTTATACGGAAGCTTGATGAAAAGCATAAGTATTCGTGGTGCGCGCACCCATAACTTAAAAAATATTGACCTGGATTTACCCAGAGACAAGTTAATTGTTATCACAGGGTTGTCGGGCTCAGGCAAGTCCTCACTTGCATTTGACACTCTTTATGCGGAAGGACAAAGACGTTATGTTGAGTCCTTATCTGCCTATGCCAGACAATTCTTGTCGATAATGGAAAAGCCCGATGTCGATCATATTGAAGGGTTGTCACCAGCGATTTCCATAGAACAAAAATCAACGTCACATAATCCACGATCAACAGTCGGAACCATTACTGAGATTTACGATTATTTACGGCTGTTATTTGCTAGAGCTGGAGAGCCACGATGTCCAACTCACAATTTACCATTGGCAGCACAAACTGTTAGCCAGATGGTGGATTTGGTTTTAGCAATGCCGGAAGGCGAACGGATGATGTTACTGGCACCTATTGTACAAGATCGTAAAGGTGAGCATAAAGATGTATTAGAAAATCTTCGGGCACAAGGATTTGTGCGTGCCAGAGTAAATGGTGCAGTTATCGAGTTAGATACGCCACCAGAATTAGAACTACGCAAAAAACATACTATTGAAGCTGTGGTAGACAGATTTAAAGTGCGTCCAGATTTACAGCAGCGGTTGGCAGAATCATTTGAAACAGCATTACAAATGGCCGATGGGATAGCGCGGGTAGCATCTATGGATGATGCTAAAAATGACACCTTGTTTTCATCACGTTTTTCCTGCCCAAGTTGTGGCTATTCAATTGCTGAACTTGAGCCGAGAATGTTCTCGTTCAACAATCCTGCTGGTGCATGTGGAACCTGTGATGGTCTTGGGATTAAACAATTTGTTGATCCTGCTCGAGTGGTGGCTCATCCTGAATTTAGCCTGACCGCTGGTGCAATTCGTGGCTGGGATCGTCGAAATGCTTATTATCATCAGATGGTTAAATCACTTGCACAGCATTATCAGTTTGATATAGAAATACCTTTTGAAGAGTTGCCTGAGCAGATCAGACAAATGATTTTATATGGCAGTGGCCGTACTCAAATTGATTTTAGTTATATCAGTGACCGTGGAAAAAGTGTCATTCGTAGTCACACCTTTGAAGGTGTCATCCCCAATATGCAACGCCGTTATCACGAGACTGAGTCAAATAGTGTGCGTGAAGAATTGGCTAAATATCATACTGTCCGGGCATGTCCGGAATGTAATGGTGCACGGTTGAATCAGGCTGCACGGCATGTGTTTATTGACCAATCTACCTTGCCAGAAGTAACCAGTATGCCGGTTGGTGAAGTAAAACAGTTTTTTGAGACTTTATCCTTACCGGGTAAGCAGGGCGAAATTGCCAGCAAAATTGTGACAGAGATTGCCGAACGTCTAACATTCTTGGTCAATGTAGGCTTGGACTATCTCACCTTGTCACGTAGTGCTGATACCTTGTCAGGTGGTGAGGCGCAAAGAATTCGTTTGGCCAGTCAGATAGGAGCAGGTTTAGTTGGTGTTATGTATATTCTTGATGAACCTTCTATTGGATTACATCAACGTGATAATGAGCGTTTGTTGAAAACATTAACTCGACTACGTGATTTGGGTAATACGGTTATTGTGGTCGAGCATGATGAAGATGCCATTCGTGCTGCTGATTATGTACTGGATATTGGTCCTGGTGCGGGTGTACATGGTGGAGAGATAGTTGCTCGAGGTACACCTGAAGATATTATGGAAAGTGAACGGTCACTTACTGGTCAGTATCTCTCAGGGCGAAAAAAGATCGAACTACCTTTAAAGAGAGAAGCATTTCATGCAGGCCGACTCATTGGTCTGCGAGGTGCCTGTGGCAATAATTTACAGAATGTTGATATAGATATTCCCATTGGTTTAATGACCTGTGTAACGGGAGTATCCGGCTCGGGTAAATCTACCTTGATTAATGACACCTTATTGAAATTAACTTCTCGTGCGTTAAATGGTGCATCTGAAGAGCCGGCACCACACAGTGATATTTTGGGCTTGGAACAACTTGATAAAGTGGTAGCTATTAATCAAAGCCCAATTGGCCGCACACCAAGATCGAACCCAGCAACGTATACGGGTATTTTCACACCAGTACGAGAGATGTTTGCCGGCACACCAGAGGCACGATCACGTGGATATACTCCAGGACGATTTAGCTTTAATGTTAAAGGTGGTCGTTGTGAGGCGTGTCAGGGAGATGGCTTGATCAAGGTTGAAATGCATTTTTTACCTGATATTTATGTGCCCTGTGATGTTTGCAAAGGTAAACGTTATAACCGTGAAACCTTAGATATTCGTTTTAAAGGTAAAACCATCACCGATGTGCTGGATATGACTATCGAAGAAGCCAGTGAATTTTTTACCAACATTCCGGTAGTTGCGAAAAAACTGGACACATTGATTGATGTAGGATTGACTTATATCAAACTCGGCCAAAATGCGACTACTTTGTCAGGTGGTGAAGCACAGCGGGTGAAACTAGCTAAAGAATTATCGAAACGTGATACCGGCAAGACCCTGTATCTTCTTGATGAGCCAACTACAGGCTTACATTTTTTTGATATTGAGCAACTTTTGAAAGTGTTACATCGCTTACGTGATCGTGGCAATACGATTGTGGTTATCGAGCATAATCTTGATGTGATCAAAACAGCTGATTGGATAATTGATATGGGTCCAGAAGGGGGCTCCGGTGGTGGACTGGTAGTAGCAACAGGTACTCCAGAAAATGTGGCTAAGAATAAGAAGTCACATACTGGCCATTATTTAGCACCATTGTTAAAACGATGAGCTTAGAACAAGAAATTAAATTAGTCGTTAATGGCACTACCAAGCTCGACTTGTTATCCATGACATGGATAACTGATTTGGCCGAGGGTGAAATTGAAACAAAAAGACTGATCAGCACTTATTACGACACTCCAGGTCTGCATTTGATTAAACAGCAACTAGGTCTACGCATGCGAAAGAGTGGCGATGTTTGGCTGCAAACAGTAAAAACATCAGGCTCATCTGTTAATGGTTTTCACCAACGTAATGAATGGGAAGATGAACTGAAAGATGCACAGTGGGATTTGCAAAAACTAAAACAAACTCCATTGGTAGCTGTGATTAATGATCCAAAGCTTTGGTCTCAACTGCAGCCAGTTTTTACTACGAACTTTGTTCGTGAAACCCTTCAATTATCATTGTCAAATAATACGAAAATTGAGTTAGCCTACGATCGTGGTCAGGTTGTTTCAGGTGATTTGGCTGAACCAATCCATGAAATTGAATTAGAATTGAAATCGGGTTCTCTTGAGCAACTAAAGCGACTAGCATCTGAACTCTGTCAGCACTTAGATGTGACCCTGAGCAATATTAATAAAGCCCAAAGGGGTTATAAATTAGCCACTAGTACCAAAGTACAATAGTGTGAACTACGTCACATAATATATACTCGCATGCAAGATTGTAAAGAGAGGTGTTTAATGATGAAATTTATAACGATATTAAGTTTAGCAGTTGTTGCACTAGCAGGTATTCAAACTGCTAATGCGGCTACATTTGATTTTATTGATGAAGCGATTGGCAACGAGGGAAGTTATAGCCCTCTAACTATGGTTGAAGTTGGTATTACCTTAAATGCAACAGGCCAATATACTTCAGATGGAGGCACCTCTTGGATCAATAAATATGCATATCTCGATGATCATTGGAGTGGTCATGGTGATGCTGGTTTAGGTGTTTGCCAAACTAATACCAATAGTTGTGGAAGTGATGATAATGTTACCTATGGTGAGAAACTAAGATTAGATTTTGGACAGCAAGTAACGGTTTCTGAAATTACAATGGCAAATGGTGTACATGAAGCATTGTTCACTGGTGACTTTAAATTGAACATAGATGGTGCTGGTTGGGTTGCATATAACTTAGCTGA
>QNEY01000183.1 GCA_003645385.1 Gammaproteobacteria bacterium
ATTAAGAGGTCTATCAGCACAACTTTTACCCGGCTCCCCCAAATCAAGGTATCGCCATTCATCAAATAAGTTGGGGCCAAAACCGCTACGCTGAATTGATTTTAAGAATTGTTTTGGAATAATCGCATCGGTATCAACATTAGGCCTATCTAAGGGGATAACAATACCCTGTTCGGTGGAGAATGCTTGCATTAACGTTCTTCTTTTATAACTTAAATTAACCGTGTTTCAACTTAAATATCAAGTAAAAACTGACTGGTACTGCTTGACTAATACTCGGTAGTTTAGCTAATTCCCTCAGCTTTTCAACACCTGATACCAATGAGAAGTCACTTAAATTTAATATTACAGGCTGAACACTCACAACTGACAATTTTGCCCCGACTAAACGCGTGACAACCACATCCATCTTTAATGTTTTTTTCTCACCATGCAAATCAAGTTCTGCATCTACTGTTAACCGTGCACTAGCTCCCTCCGCAATAGCATCAACATCAGACGTATCAATGCTTGCACTAACTGTTGCCGTAGTAAATATATCAACTTCAAACAAATACTCCCTCATCCGTTCATCACGAACAGTAATATTGGTATCCACACTTGCGAGATCAATCGCCAGTATTAATTGACCTTGAGAATCAACACTCCCTTGAATATTTCTGAAATAATGCGTTTCAGCAACATTAACTTTTTTTGTCGAAATAAAACTTAATTGTGAATTTATTGGATCAAGTTGCCACTCTGCCGCAAATATATTAACTGAAAACATTACCAATAATAATGCTATATAGCTATGTTTAATATTCATTATCATTCCCCATTAAGAATTGTTATCTCACGATCTACCGACTCATATTCCTGACTCAATGTATCGATTGATTTTGTGACATCTTCTATAATTGTCGATTTAAGAACAATAATTTCTACACGTCTATTTTTAGCTCGATTTGCAGCTGTATCATTTGTAGTTAATGGTTGTGTTTCAGCATAACCTTCTAATACAAAACGTTCTGGGGGAATTTCACCAGTTTTTAACAGTTCATGAACAACCGAGGTTGCACGAGACGTCGAAAGTTCCCAATTAGAACGATATCGTGGTGTATTGATCGGTATATTATCAGTATGTCCTGCGACTGCTAATTGCCCATTAGTTTTTGCAAGAACGTCGCGAATCTTATCTAAAATAGGTATAAAGGCCCTATTTAATCGTGCATCACCAGAACTGAAGGATCCCTGTTCACGGATCCGGATGACAATCCGGTTCATCTGGCTTTCTACATCTATTAAGCCTTCTTCAATTTCACCTTCCAATGCTTCTTTAAATTTTTCTACCTCTTCAGCAATCTCTTTAGCTATTTCTTTTGCCACATCTTCAGCATCTAGTTTTATTTTCAGGGCATCACGCGTCTCATCGATGGTATCTTGGCGCACTTCCTTAAGCGGTGTTGGCCGTGGCTCACCTGGACTAAATTCCTGAGCAATAATACTGGTACCTTTTGGTATTTCATTTGCGGCTACTTCACGTTGTACGCCAAAGGCATTGTCCAAAGACTTGACTACCATTTTGTATTTCAACGCATCCATTTCGGCAAATGATAATAATAATACAAAGAAACACATTAACAGTGACATTAAGTCAGCAAAGGTTCCCATATAAGCAGGCAAACCCTCAGGAGGACAATTGCAATCAGTTTGATCTATTTGTTCGCTCATCTGAAGACCTTACTTCCAAAGCTAATCATAGATGTTTACTCACTAGCATCCTCATTCACAGCATCAGTGTCAGCTTCACGTTTCGACACTGGCAAGTAATTATTCAACAACTCTTCTAGAACTTTCGGATTTTGGCCTTCCTGAATACCCATTACACTTTGAATAATAATATTTTTATTCATTTGCTCTTCTGCACTACGGAGCTTCAATTTATCTGATACTGGTAAAGCAAACATATTGGCTAACATCGCACCATATAAGGTTGTTAGTAGTGCAACCGCCATAGCAGGTCCAATTGATTTAGGATCTGACATATTAGATAGCATTTGCACCAAACCTACTAATGTTCCAATCATACCCATTGCAGGACCAGCATCACCAATGCTTTTAAACAGATCTTGTCCTATTCTGTGGCGCTTCACTGTTTCATTCATTTCTGTAGACAGTGCTTGTTTTACTATTCCAGGTTCATGCCCATCGACTAACATTCTGATACCTGATGCTAATACAGGATTATTAATTTCCTGCCCCTCTAGTGCTAATAGACCTTCTTTTCTAGCGATCCCCGCTAATTCAACTACTGATAAAATTAATTCTTCAGCACTTTCTGATTTGTGCAAAAAGGCTTTCATCGCGACTTTAATAGAGCCAATAAACTGGCCTAGCGAGTAACGCATCATCACTACAGCCATTGTGCCACCGAGCACAATAACCAACGAAGGAATATTGACGAAAACCAAAGCACCCGAGCCCATTGCAATTGTGCCTAAAATAAGGGCCCATGCAATTAAAACGCCTATTAATGTAGCTAAATCCACTAAACTATCTCCTTAGGTATCTCTTGTGCACTACTCGCTTCACAAATAACTCGAGTAATTCTACCCAATGTTAGCCAAAAAATCTGTATAACTATTGGATTATGTGACTTTGGTATGTTTTTTTCGCTGATACATCAACCATGCAGGCAGTAACAACAATATAAAAACTGATACCAACATCCATAATGGCCATAAAACTGGCTTATTCCACTGTTGTTGTAGTTCATTTCTCAGTTGCGGGTCAATTCGGCGATATTTAATGGTGTTATTAGCCATCAAATTTGGTTTAACATTTTTATTCCAAGCATGAAACAATGAAAATTGTTTGGGATGATAGCCCCAGATCCAAGGCGAATCATCAGTTACTATTTCTACCATTTTCTTAATTATATGTTTGCGTTCAGGAGTGTCAGACATAACCCTCATTTGTTCAAACCAGCGATCAAACTCTGTATTCTGATAATTAGCAGCATTTTCACCACCTGATGCAACCTTACCATTTGGTCCATATAACAAAAACAGAAAGTTCTCAGGATCAGGATAGTCTGCATTCCAGCCCCATTGAAAAATCTGTGCGTGACCATTATGCATCTTATCCTGAAAACGGTTGTAATCAGTACTTCGAATAACCAATTGAATTCCTAGCTTCTGGAATTGCTTTCGAAACCAATCAAATTGTGACTTTGCATCTGGGCCACTTGCAGGCACATCAAAATACAAAATAAGTGGCTCGCCAGATTGTTTGTCCCTACCCGCTGGATAACCTGCTTTTTTTAATAGCTCTTGTGCATCAGCAATTGATTTACGTTTTACTGCACCGCTGTCCCAATTATAAATATATTGGTTGATACCTTGTTGTCCCTTTTCATAGCCGAAAATACCTGGGGGTATCGGACCCTGAGCAGCAATTCCACGACCATTTGAAAAAATTGAAATAAATTCCTCATAATCAATTGCTATCGATAAAGCTTGTCGTAAATATTTTGCCTGTTCACTATAACCACCCACAACAGGATCTTGCATATTAAAACCGATATAAAAAGTTGAAGTTCCAATCGTGGTTCTTAATTCAATTCCTTTTTGTTTCATAGCATCACTTAAACCAAACTCACCACTACCTGCCATCTGAATTGCTTGATCGAAACTATCTGAACTTATACCGCTAATATCATAATATCCCTGAAGAAACTTATTCCAATATGACGTATTTTCTTTTTCAAGAGTAAAAACAACCTTATCTATAATAGGTAATGTTTTGCCAGCATCTTTTAGTAAACCATCTTTAAGATCAGAGGCTTCACCTTCCCTCGGATAATAATCATCGTGGTAATTGGGATTCTTTTCTAATACCATCCGGCTGTTAGGATTATTCTCTGTTAATTGGTATGGCCCAGTTCCAACTGGAAACCAGTCCATAGTGATGTTCTTTTTAATCAGCCCTGGCTGTCCATAAAAGACATCTGCTTCCCAGGGTATTGGTGCAAAGAATGGCATTGCTAACCAGTATCGTAATTGGGGGTATTTTCCAAGTACCTTAATTTGGTAAGTATAACGATCCACAATGGTTACACCTTCAATTTCAGTTGACCGTAAATCTATCGCTTGTCCCTGTTGTTTGAATTGTCGCAATTGCTCTGCATAATCAGTCAACCCGACGATATAGTCCCCCATTAACCCCAATATTGGGGAATGAGTTTCTGGGTGTGCTAAT
>QNEY01000184.1 GCA_003645385.1 Gammaproteobacteria bacterium
CAGAATTATTACCTTGCAGAGTTAGGTGGTAAATATAAAGGTTGGTTAGCCAAAGCGTCATATGAAATGCAGGAAGGTGATGGTGTGTATAGTTTCAAAACACCATTAGGTACTAACCATGCTTTCCAAGGTTGGGCTGATATGTTTTTAAGCACACCGAAAGAAGGCTTGAAAGATATGTACTTTACTGTTGTAGGAAATATTCTAGGTACCAAAGTAATTGGTGTTTATCATGATTTTGAAACAGATAAAGGTAGCTTAGATGCTGGTTCAGAATTTGATATTTTAGTACAGAAAACGTTCATGAAGCATTACACCTTAGGAGTAAAATATGCTGACTATAGCGCTGATAGTGAATACACTGCAGTTAATGCTAAATCAGTAGATACTGATAAATTCTGGTTATATGGTCAAATTAAGTTTTAATTAACTTTATTTTTCTAGCCAGAAAACGACAACGGCAGACAGATTTAATTCTGTCTGCCGTTTTTTTATGGTTATACAATCTAAATAAATAGCATTTTTGGTGGATAATTATATAGTCAACATTACCTGTTTTCTAATCTTGACGCAGAATATTTATCTCCATACATATCTGCTGTTTTCATTGTAGATCCATCCTGTAATGGCCAATAATGGTTTAAAAGAATAAAAGGCCTATGGTGTAGAAGTGGCTTTTTGCGATTTAAGCAGCTTCCCTATCTCTTTTTCTAAAGATTAATGAGTTAGACATGCCTGGCTATTAAACTTATACCCTTCCGTTAAATAAAGTAACTTGATAGTAAAGCCATCATAATCAACTTATAATCATTGGAGTGTTTGACCTGTTGGGGAATATGCTATAGCTTTTCAGGCTATGCAAAAGGATGTTAATAATTATGTATTTAAGTATTTCTGCTATTTTAGGTTAGCGTTGTGGATGTGATAGAAAGAAGTACTTATCTGATAGCTATTCTTAAAGTTCAGCGATTCATATTGTTTTTCCTGCCAGCGTTATTCCATTCTTTTTTATTGTTAATGCTTAGTGTTTTAGCTACTAGCATCACTACACCTATTGCTAGCGCACAAGAACAGTTTGAGAGACCTAAGATTGGTTTAGCATTGAGTGGTGGTGGTGCTAGAGGTGCTGCTCACGTTGGTGTTATTCAAGTTCTTGAAGAGATGCATATCCCTATTGATTACATTGCTGGTACCAGTATGGGAGCAATAGTGGGTGGCCTCTATGCATCGGGTATGAGCAGTGATGACATAGCAAAACAAATGGAACAAATGGATTGGATCAGTATGTTTCAAGATAAACCAACAAGGCCTGAGCGAACACAACGGCTTAAGGATGATGATAATACCTATCTTTTTGAAGGTAGAGTAGGAGTCTCAGCATCAGGCCTTAATTTTGCCAAAGCCAGTGTTATTGGGCAGAAATTTGATCTGGTATTAAAATCATTGACCTTGCCTGTTATTGAGATTAGTGATTTTGATAATCTCCCCATTCCATTTAGGGCAGTAGCCATGGATATTACAACAGGGGAGGAGGTTATTCTTAGTGAGGGTGATTTAGCACTTGCAATGCATGCCAGCATGGCAATTCCAGGTGTTTTTTCACCAGTTAAGTTGAATGACAAACTGTTGGTTGATGGTGGTGCGGCAAATAATTTACCAGTTTCTGTAGTAAGAGCTATGGGAGCAGATATTGTTATTGCTATTGATATCAGTACACCACTGTTAAAGCAGGATGAGTTAAAAGGCGCTCTATCAATAATCAGTCAACTTACAGGTCTTCTTACCCGAAGAAATACTGAAGCACAAATTAAAACACTTACCAAAACTGATGTATTTATTGTTCCAGACTTAGGCGCAATTGAGACGATGAGTTTTGAACTTGTTACCGAAGCAATTGAGAAAGGCATGAGTGCCGCAGAGATACAGAAACAAGAGTTAACTATATTATCGATTGACAAAGAGCATTATCAGAGCCATGTGGATGAACAGAGTGGTAAAACTAAACAACACGTAGATACAGTAATTCACTTTGTACGATTTGAAAACGATTCAAAACTTGATGAGCAGGTACTAAGAGATCACTTCGGAGTTAAAGCTGGACAGCCATTAGAACTCGACAAAATCGAACTAGGGATTAGCAAAGTCCATGGTCTCGATATTTTCGAGAGCGTGACTTATGATCTTGTTACCGAACAGGGAAAAACAGGTATTGTTGTTGAAGCTAAACAGAAGACTTGGGGTACTGATTATTTGCAAGCTGGCATTGAACTTAGTAGTGATTTTAGTGGTAGCTCTTCATATAACATTGGCCTTGCTTATACAGCAAAACCTATTAATAGACTTAATGGCGAGTGGCGTACTGGAGTTCAGTTAGGTGAAGACCCTGGCGTATTTACAGAGATTTATCAGCCTCTTGATTCAGGAGCACGTTATTTCACTCATGGAGGATTATCGTGGACAAATAATGTGGTCAGCTTGTATAACGATGATATCAGTCGTCCAGAAGCTGCATATGACGTGGCAGAATGGAAATTAAGGCTTGCTGTGGGCAGAAATTTTGGGAATTGGGGAGATGCCCGTATAGGTGTTGCCCGTATAACAGGTAATGCTGACGTATCTATCGGTGCCCCTGCACTTGAGGATATTGATTTTGATGATGGCTATTTCTTTGCTAAAGGGAGAGTGGATACGATAGATAATTTGGATTTTCCTCGATTTGGAACTTCAGCTAGTCTTGAATGGTTAGGCTCTAGTGATTCATTGGGAGCTGATAATGACTATGATCAAGTGAACCTAGAACTGGGTCATGCGAGAAGTTGGGGGGATGATTCAGTAATCGCATCTATTGGCTACGGTAGCACTATTAGTGGCGACACACCCATTAATAATCGCTATGAACTGGGAGGCTTTATGAATCTTTCCGGTCTAAATCGAGATCAATTATCAGGTCAGCATTTTGCACTCATTACACTAGCTTATCAGCGCCGGTTTTTTAAGAGTAGGTTTATATCGACCTATGCTGGCGCGGCTATTCAGGCTGGTGATGTGTGGGAAGATAAGAATGATATGAGTACCACGGATTTACTAGCAAGTGGTACCTTGTTCGTCGGAACAGATACACCAGTAGGACCAATTTATTTAGGATTTGGCCATGCAGAAGGTGGTCATAATTCCGGCTACTTATTTTTAGGGCGGCCTTTCTTCAAATAATAGAAGAATGAAATAAAATGTTACGACATTTGTTGACTCACCTACTGTTCTAACCTTTGTAATTGGTATCATCTTGACTGTGGACTTTGAATTCAGCACACATATCAGTTCTACCACCCCACAAATTTGAAGCACAAAGTTTTAACGTCAACACACGTTTTTAGGAAGCAATAATTTTTTGTTATTAACGGTTTTTAGGGTGATATCCGGTTTTATGCATGATCAATTTTGTAATAGGTGGTGTTAGCCAGTTAAGAAATAGAAGGATACGGATCATAAAGGGTGATGTTATATCTCGACAGCCTTTTTCAACACCCTTAACGACAGCACTGGCTGCTTTTTCCGTGCTGATAATAGGTATGAGTTTTTGTGCCAGTGGTAAGCGTTCTTCACTACCCGGGTTATTAGCCCAAAAAGTGCTTTCAACTTTGGCAAAATAACTCAATGATGTTTTAATTCCTGTACCGTGTAAGTCCATTGTTAAAGCTTCATGAAGACCAATCATTGCCTTGCGTGAAGCGACATAGGTTGTTGCTCCTGAAAAGGGCATTTTGGCAGCAATGGATGTCATATTAACAATATGACCCGAATTCCGTAGCAGCATCTCAGGCATAAAGGCTTTAGTCATATAAGCAGCACCTAGGTAAGGAACTTTGATATTGTCTAAGATCTGTTCATAGCTTGTTTCTTCAATAAATCGCCACAAACCACTGCCTGCATTATTGATGATCACATCAGGTGTACCATGTTGCTGTTTTATTGTATTGGTAACGTTATCAACTTGATCATATTCACCTACATCACAAGCGTATGAATGGGCTTGGCCACCTTGTTGTTTTATTTCAGAAGTGACTTTGTCAAGATGCTGTTGATTTCTTGCTATAAGCAATAGGCTATGACCTTGTTGTGCAAATTGTTTTGCCATTTCGGCACCAATTCCACTTGATGCACCAGTAATTAAGATTAGCTTAGATTTCATGTTTGTTACCTCTAATTTAATTATCTCGAGTTTAGGTTAACTAGGTTTC
>QNEY01000185.1 GCA_003645385.1 Gammaproteobacteria bacterium
AATTCAGCATTATCAATATTGTTGAGTTGATAGCGATGGGCGCCGCTAGGCTGCAATCTGGCTTCTGCGGCACGAGATAACATTAGTTCAATTGTTTGTTCTGGAACAATTAGATTTAAAACTAATTTAGCTGATAGCCCCCCCAGATGAATACTGTTAAAGAAGGCTTCAACAGATGGGGTTTTGCCTTGTTCAGTAAATATCGCTGTTTTACCATACTCATGAAAAGATTCTTGGGCTTGGCGATAGGTCGTAGTTCCAAGATGGATACCAAATCCTTTGCTAGTGCCATCTGCCATGATGGTAACATTCCATGGCATCGGTGCTGGGGCTTGTTTAGATGGGATTAACATCAAGGCACCAATACCAACAATAAACAGTATCAAACCAATAAGAAAATTACGCATGTGCTGTTACCTTAAAGTACGGGTGGTGGTATCTGTAACCAGAACGTGACTGGGCCATCATTGGTAAGTGTTACCTGCATATCTGCACCAAACTGCCCGGTTTCTACAATGTTATGTTGCTGCTTGGCTTGTGAGCAAAAATACTCAAACAGGTTTTGACCTTGTTGTGGCGATGCAGCTGAAGAAAAGCTTGGCCGCATTCCCTTATGTGTATCTGCAGCCAAAGTAAACTGTGGAACCAATAACAGACCACCATTAATATCTTGTAGAGAAAGGTTCATTTTGTCATCGTTGTCGGCAAATACTCTATAAGCTAATAAACGTGTCAGTAGTCGATCTGCCTGTGTTTGCGTATCACCACGTTCTATACCAACAAAAACTAATAGACCTTGATTGATAGCAGCAACTTCCTTATTGGCAATACTAACACTGGTATTGTGCACTCGTTGAAGTAAGCCAATCATGTCAGTGGTTTGTGGGCAGGTTGTAATGTTCTAGCTATACTTTTCGTGGCAGTGACTAAAGCATTAATTAATACAGGTTCACCAGCAGCATGGCCAGCCATGGGGACAATATTTAACTCGGCTTCAGGCCATTCCTGATGCAGTTCCCACGTTTGTTGTATCGGACAAACAATGTCATAACGACCATGTACGATAATGGTTGGGATTTCCCTTATTTTATCTACCCCTTCCAGAATAGGGGCCTCAGCAATAAAGCATTCATTGAGTGCAAAATGCAATTGTATTCGTGAATGTGCTAGTGGGCTAGGATCTTGTGTTGGATCAGGCTGATGTTCATGGTCTCGTAGGGTGACAATGGTACTTTCCCAAGCCTGCAAGGTTTTTGCTGCGGCCATCTGATGAAGTTCATCAATATTTGTTAGCTGCAGATAATAGGTCTTCAATGGTTCTTTTTGCTCTGATTCGGGCAGATCTTCAACTAAGTTCTGCCATGCATCAGGGAATAATTTGGATGCACCACCTTCAGCATAAACCCAGTCTATATCTTGTTTACGGCCTAGAAAAACACCACGCAATATCATGGCCAGCACTTTGTCTGGATAAAGTTGGGCATAACATAGCCCCAAAGTTGCTCCCCATGAACCACCAAAGATAAGCCAACAGTCAATATTGAGCTGTTTTCGTATTGTTTCCATGTCGGAAATCAGGAATGGTGTAGTATTATTTTCGAGTTCACCATGTGGCAATGATCGGCCGCAACCGCGTTGATCAAAAAGGATGATTCGATAGATATTGGGATCAAAATAACAGCGATGTTGTGGGCGGCAGCCAGAGCCTGGCCCACCATGCAAGAAGACAACAGGAATACCTTCTGGATTGCCACACTCTTCAACATAAACTTGATGATGCAGTCCGTTGTTGAGCCGTTCCATTTCAATTTTATGGGTCACATAAGGTTCGATGTCTGGGTAAAGCTGGTACATAATTTAGCTCATAGTTCTGTCTCAGGTGGGCACTATATCATGGTTAGTAATGGTAATTATGTCGCTAATGCGGGAAAATAAGCGCTTGTAGATGATGTAGTAATGTACGTTATGGTCAAAAAGATAATAAAGGCAATAAGACAAAATGAACCTGCACGAATTTCAGGCTAAACAATTATTTACTCGTTATGGTATTGCTACCCCTCAAGGTCAGGCTGTATCGAATGGATCACAGGCCAGACAAGCAGCCGAACAACTCGGTGGACAACGCTGGGTCGTTAAGGCACAAGTACATACTGGTGGGCGAGGTAAAGCTGGCGGCGTCAAAGTTGTTGATACTTTGGATGGTGTGGCTGATGCAGCATATGACATGTTAGGTCAACGCCTGGTAACCCACCAAACCACAGATGAAGGTTTACCCATTCATCAGATATTGGTTGAACAACCATCAGATATTCAACGAGAACTTTATCTGGCGGTATTAGTAGACCGAGTTAGCCAACGGGTGGTGTTTATGGTTTCTGCACAAGGTGGTATGGACATCGAGGCTGTTGCTGAAGATAATCCGCAAGCTATCTTAAATTTATTGGTTGACCCTGTCGTTGGCTTGCAAGCTTATCAATGTCGCCGAGCGGGTTTTTTCCTCAGTCTTACAGGAAATACGTTCAAACAACTGCAAACGGTGATGCAAGGTCTGTACCGCTTGTTTGTCGAGAATGATGTCAGCCTAGTTGAAATCAATCCTTTAGTCGTTACCGGCCAAGATGAACTGTTGGCAGTAGATGCCAAGTTGAATCTTGATGATAATGCTTTATTTAGACATCCTGAATTAGCAGCATTATTTGATCCAACGCAGGAAGATGAAACAGAAGTCGTAGCGCAAAAATATGGCCTAAGCTATATATCTCTTGATGGTGAAGTCGCCTGTATGGTTAATGGTGCTGGTCTTGCAATGGCAACCATGGACTTAATTCAGAAAGAAGGTGCTCAACCGGCTAATTTTCTTGATGTTGGTGGAGGCACAACGGCAGATCGTGTTGCAGAAGCATTCAAATTGATTCTGTCTGATAGCAAAGTGAAATCAATTTTGGTCAATATCTTTGGTGGTATTGTGCGATGTGACTTAATTGCTGAGGGTATTATTCAGGCTGCAAAAGATGTGGGCTTATCATTGCCTGTTATTGTCAGACTTGAAGGTACTAATGCAGAACGTGGACGTGATCTATTGGCAAATAGTGGTATGAATATACGTGTGGCTCAGGATTTGACTGATGCAGCTAAACAAGCAGTGTCAGCAGCTCAGGAGACTAGTAAATGAGTATTTTAGTAAACAGTGATACCCGCGTTATCTGCCAAGGATTTACTGGTAAACAAGGTACATTTCATTCCGAGCAGGCGATTGCTTATGGCACTCAGTTAGTGGGTGGTGTGACACCAGGAAAGGGCGGGCAAGTCCATTTGGACCGACCAGTATTTAATACTGTTTATGATGCGGTGACTGAAACAGGTGCAAATGCCTCAATGATATATGTACCAGCAGCGTTTGCGGCTGATGCCATTCTGGAAGCTGCAGATGCTGGCATCAAAGTTATTGCCTGTATTACCGAAGGTATCCCTGTTCAAGATATGTTGCGTGTAAAATATGCATTAAAGCATTCTGAGGCAATCTTGATTGGACCTAACTGTCCGGGGCTGATTACACCGGGAGAGTGCAAGATTGGCATTATGCCGGGTTCAATCCATTTGCCGGGTAAGATTGGTATTGTGTCACGTTCAGGAACATTGACTTATGAAGCCGTACATCAGACAACGCAAAATGGTTTGGGCCAAAGCACTTGCGTTGGTATTGGTGGTGATCCTATTCATGGTTTGAACTTCATCGAGTGTTTGGCTTTGTTTGAAGCCGATCCTCAAACTGAAGGTATTGTCATGGTAGGTGAAATAGGTGGTCAGGCAGAAGAAGATGCTGCAGAGTATATTCGTCAACATGTCAGCAAGCCTGTTGTTGCTTATATCGCGGGTGTAACAGCACCAGCGGGTAAACGTATGGGTCATGCTGGTGCAATTATCAGTGGTGGACAAGGAACTGCCGAGGCTAAATTAACGGCATTGGCTGATGCAGGTGTACATATTGCCCGATCTCCTGCTGAAATGGGTGATCGTATCCTTGAGGCAATGGGTTAGTAACAAATGCTGAGTAGCCAGACTGACAATAGTGAATTTTGCCTGATAATGGGACAAATCAATCCGGTAGTGGGTGACATAGCAGGTAATGTTAAAAAAATTATTAAGGCTGCTAAGCAAGCACGGGATGAATTTGATGCTGATTTAGTGGTGTTTCCTGAATTGACTTTGACAGGTTATCCGCCTGAAGATTTACTAT
>QNEY01000186.1 GCA_003645385.1 Gammaproteobacteria bacterium
GTAATAGAAGCACCAGCCTGAGAAACTTCCTCAATCTCAGCAAGTGTGAGGAGAGCAAGGTTTTCAGCAGTAACTTCATCAAGTGTCAAGGAACAGCCAGGAGTGATCTGAGAGATAATTTCTTTATCTTTCGCTTTGAGTCCACCACGAGAACTGAAATGCTCCAGCTTCTCAAGGGCAATGTTGAAAGAAAATGCAGGAGCATTTCCAAGGTCACGTTCGCCAGTGAAAGCACCAGCATCAGTTTTACGGTTAAAGTAGACAACCCCTTTTCCAAGGGTGTAATTGTCAGTATTCGGGGAAACAGCCATTGTTTATTCCTCCATTAAGGTGTATTGTTAATTTCCTTCATCAGTGTAAAACATGGTAAGAACTAACCGCATTCCAAGTACATCGGGTAGTCCATAACCAGTAGGACCTTCTGTGCGTATTTCTCTGATGAATGTATTGTCGGCCACAACAGGATCACCAGCAAGAACAACAGATCGCACGTCTCTGTACAACTTTTTTATATCATAACTCCTATCAGTGACAATTTCAAGTACTACTTCAAGTTGTCTACGCATAGGGTAACCAAGTTTGTCTCTTGAAGATATCTCCATAACTTCATCAACATCTTCAATCATGAACACACATGGTATATATTTCTCATCAATTGCTTTTGTGGGGGAACGCTTAAAGCCTTTCAGCCCTAATGCTACACGGTTTTCATATATGCGATTGTAAATAGTTTCTAAGCCTGCTTCTCTATAATCCATTACAAACTCTCCATAATCGCATCTGCAATTCGTTTTGCCGTTTCATTACCCCATCTAGCTACTTTAGGTACCAACCCAAGGCCAGGATCTATGGTGCCACCTGGAGCTTGTTTTGACCACAGTTTGCCTCTGTGCATAACAATGCCAGGACTTTTAGGTCCAGCCAACGCCCACACATGATTAGATTTGGGATCAACGCCCTCTTCAAGTACATTCCCGTAAGGGGTTGGATTCTTTACAACACCAGAGAATGGTCCAGTCATTTGTACACGCCATGAGCGTTGATACCTGCCAGTTTTGCCAACAGGTGATTGCTCCCTAACATTATCCCTAAGATCCTGCAACGTGTACATAACTTCTGCACGAACACTCTTCTGCACTCTGGCAATATTAAACTTAAAAATCTCCATTACACATTCCTTAACAGTAATATGTATAGTGCCTCTGCAGGGTCAGTATTGTATGCAATAATTGCGTACTCAATTCCGTTATCGTCTCTGACAATAACATCTTCTGTGGATAAAATGGCTATGCCCTGATCTCGTAAGTCTTGACCTCGGATCAAGCCTTTAACATCAGTGGGTTGAATTAAATTGGAAAATGACAGAAATTGAACGTCTCGCTCTGCGAAAGTATCAATTATCATGTCAACTGGGTGACTGGTTCGTGTATTAACATCGAAACCATCTTTTATGATCACCACATACTGTACTTTGAATATAAGGCTTTTGAATACCTTAAAAACGGTCTTAGCAGCCTTCTGAAACGTCGTATGAAGTGACATGGTACTTTTACCCCTTTTATGCACGCACTAAGCGTACAACCCCAATACCGCTCTTTGTGGTTAATCCATCAAGTATCTTCCAAATGTGATCTGGAATTGTGTCTGGTTTTGTATTGTATAAACCGTCATCTGTTTTGATCATCAAGGAGGCTGCACGTACTTCTGAAAGGCCAGCAAGGTCGCTGTCAGCCATACGGTCTGCTTCTAAGGAAGCCAAGGCCATTTCGTACGTGGCTGTTTTTACATCTGGTGGGACAACATCTGATGGGTACTCCACACCTACTTTGTCTAGTACACCAACACGAGGCCAGTCCATACTCTGCGTACCAGTTACTCTTTGACCCTTCCAGGTCACATACCAATCAATAGCTTGGGAAGCGGTGATCAGAGCCTGTGGCTGTTGATCAACATCTTCCCATGCTTCGGCATGAGCTCTATCAGCAAAATATGTGTTAGCCTCGGCTAATGTTACATAGCTATTGGCATCTGCAGCACCAACAGTGGCATTTAGAGCCATAACTTACTCCGCTTTTTTAGCACTGCGACGTTTTTTAGGTGCAGTCTTTTTAGGGGTGGCCTTTGGCTCTTCAGCTTCAGGTTCCTCTTGAGGAGGTTCTTCTACCTTTTCAGGGGCAGCTTTTTTAGTTGTTTCTTTTTTGGGTGTAGCTTTGTTGAGTGACCAGCCACAATTTTCCATGATGGAAACTTGATCACGGTCAGCAGTGCACTCAGCGTCACCCTTAAACATTTTTACAATTGCCATGAGAAATAATCTCCTTCTGTGAAATTGTAGGGTGACACTAAGGCCACCCTACAATTAACATTTACTGTTTAGCGATTACTGAGTTTCACCAACCAAAGTGATTCGGCGAGGATCATGAGCAAAAGCACCACACAGCAAGTCAAGAGACATGGTGGTTTTCTTTGTTTGAATATCGTAACCTTTTACGACTCGGATACTTACTCCGTTATTGGCGGCAGTAGAGGTAACTTTGTCTCCAGGCATGTCAAGCATTGGAAATGCAACAGCCAAGGAACGATCATCAAAAATAGCACCGTGAATATCAACGGTGGCACCAGAAGCAACAGTTGTTACCGCAGCACCATCAGCAACGATCTCTGTGATAGGATCGACGATGGAGATTGAGGTAGAACCAGCAGCAGCAGGGGCAGCAGCGATAAGAGGACGACGACAACCAGCAACAGCAAGGCGGTCACCAGCAACGACATCACCAGTGGTAGCAGCAACAGTCAGGACACGAAGGCCAATCTTGTTGTTGGTGGCAACGGTGTTATCAGTGGTGGTTGCACCATCACCCATGGTAAGAGTAGACTGTGGGAAGGTGATAGCAGAGTACCAATCCATACCCATTACATGTCCCATCTCACCAGTATTCAAGGTGCGTTCACCAGCCTGACCACGGGTCTGAGATTGGTTAAACCATTCTTGACCGAGCAGGTCAGCTTCTTTCTCAAGATCTACAAGGCAGAAACGAGAAGTGGAAAGCTGTTGGATGGTGGCATACTTACGTGCTTGAGCGATGTCAGCAGCATTTGCAAACAGGCCAGCAGAAGTATAAAGACCAGCACCTTGCAGGATTTTGCTGGCAACATAATTTTCAGTCATCTCAGCGAGACGATAAGCAGCAGGACGAATTACCTGATCACTGAACGAGTCCAGGTCAAGTACTTCTTCACGGGCTGTTACTTCAACAGAAACATCAAGATGTTTCTCGATTTGCATTGCCCGACTTGAGGTTTGGATATCCTGGACATTAATTGATCCAGTGAAATCTTCAGCCACGTAATCACCATGGGTACGGAAGGAGACGGTATCGCCTTTTTTCCAGCCGTTTGCCTTAGCGGTGAACTCGGAAGTATTATCCTTGGCACACATGTTGGTTACAACAAGTGCGTCCTCAAGGTGTGTAAGTGCTTCCTGAGCAATGATTTGGGGGTGTTCCCAGATATTAGCCATTTTGAAATTCCTCCAAAAAGAATTTATTTATTTAAAACGATTATAGGTTGAGTTGGCCGATCAGTACTTCTTCTTTAATGAACTTTTCCCAATGGCCTCTGGCCGTTCCCAATCCTCAGGATCGTTAGTAGGGATTCATTATTATAGTATAGGTTGACAATCTGTTTGTCAACCTATATTTGAAATTAGTCTTATCCCGCCATTTGTGAACGGAGCTTACGATAGCCTACCATGTCACCTTTTTTGGCGAGTGCGGCAAGTTTCTCAGTTGTATCCGCATCACCTGTGATGTTACCACCACGGGCACCAGAACCTTCAGATGAAGGCCAGTAATGAGGACTGGTTTCTTTCATTGATTCAAGCCATACTGAAGGGGTAATTACGTTACCATCTTCATTTTTGAGCAGTTTGCCAGCAGCATCACGGGCTTCTACAGAACCATCAGTACCAAGGGTGAATAAGGTTTTAGCTCTTAGAAGAACGTCAGTAACAGCTTCTGGACGCACACCAGCTTTTGTAGCAACTTCACGGAGGTTATCATCCATGATCTTTGTTTGATACAGACCTTTGTATTTGCCTTTACCTGTAGTCATTTCGTCAAGTTTGTCGGCAAGCTCAGTGATCGCATTATCGTGGTCGAGTCGCATCGTAGAAGTACGCTTTTCAAGAAGTTCGTCAAATTTACCGTCA
>QNEY01000187.1 GCA_003645385.1 Gammaproteobacteria bacterium
ATTATGGACTGGAAGGTCGTATCTTCTATAATAATTAGACGCATAGAGAATCAAGCATTCTGAGTCTTTATCACTATTAATTTTCATAAATTCACAACTAGCGGCAGAGATGTTTTGTTTCTCCAGATCTAAATGAGAATGAGTTGCGTTTAGTTTCGTAAGTGAGTATGATTCCTATTATTCAAAATTGGATAACAAGGAATACAAAGTGACTTTTAATAGCACAATATTAGCTGCCAGCTTTCTAGCAGCAGTTTCAACAGCACAAGCAGCGACACCAAGTAATGAAGAAATTTGGCAGTTGTTGCAAGAAATGCAAAAGCAAATGACGGAAGTACAAAACCAAAATCAACAATTAAAAGCCGAGAATGAGGTACTAAAGGATAAGGTTGAGGCAACTGAACAAATTGCAAGTGAAGCTGCCGAAGCTGTTGAAGCAGTTGCCGTAGCTTCAGAAGAAGCAGTCACAATAATTGCTGCAAAGGCTAATAAAACTACGATTGGTGGTTACGGTGAACTTCATTACAATAATTTGAATGATCAGAGTGATAATAACAAGGATAAAGAGGAACTTGATTTCCATCGTTTTGTTTTATTCTTTGGTCATGAATTTAGAGATGACTTACGTTTCTTCTCCGAATTGGAACTAGAGCACAGTCTTTCAGGTGATGGTAAAGAGGGCGAAATTGAGCTAGAGCAAGCTTATATCGAATACGATATTAACGATCAACATCGTGTAAAAGGTGGTTTATTTCTCATGCCCGTTGGGATCATAAATGAAACTCATGAACCAACAACATTCTATGGTACAGAACGAAATCCAGTAGAAAAAAATATTGTTCCAGCAACCTGGTGGGAAGGTGGTGCAATGTTCAGCGGAGATATTGCGGAAGGATTCAGTTATGACGTTGCAGCAACATCTGGCTTAAATACTACAGTGAGTAAAGATTATAAAGTTAGAAATGGCCGTCAGAAGGTATCAAAAGCTGAGGCTGAAGATTTTGCATACACAGGACGTTTGAAATGGACGGGTATCCCGGGTATTGAATTAAGTGCAACCGCTCAATATCAGGAAGATATTACTCAAAGCAATGACCCAACAGCAGGTAGTGCAACCTTATATGAAACTCATGCGGTAATTCAACGTGGTGCATTTGGTTTGCGTGCGTTATATGCAATGTGGGATCTAGATGGTGAAGGTCCTAAATCAATCGGAGCTGATGAACAAGAAGGTTGGTATGTTGAACCTTCTTGGCGTATTAACAATAACTTTGGTGTGTTTGCTCGTTATAACGAATGGGATAATGCAGCAGGTAATTCATATGATACCGAATATGAACAAATTGATTTAGGTGTCAATTGGTGGCCACATAAAAATGTTGTGGTTAAAGTTGATTATCAAGATCAAGATGCTCCAAAGGGTGAAACAGAGCTCGATGGCTTTAATGTAGGGCTGGGTTATCAATTCTAATGCTAAAACTGCCGCACTATTAGAGTGGCTTGTAAAATGATTTGGAAATGACGATTTTGAACAGAGAAATATTACATATAGTCAGTAAAAATTTATTGAGTGGGATACTGTTTTTGATCGCCTTTTCTATTTCTGCTCGAGGTGTTTACCAAACGGAGCAAGATTTTTTAGCTGAGACGTTCAGTAATAATGTGCCTAAAAGCCAAGTAATATGGATGAAAGGTGATGTGCGCCAGAGTGTAGACGATATATTGGGACATAGTTATGTTGGTCTTAGGATAAGATATTGGCGAAATGAACAGCGAAGTGCATGGGTTTTAGAAGAAATTGGTAAGACAGAGCCAATTACCTTTGGTGTAGTTATTTCCAATAATAAGATTGAAAAAGTGAAAGTGTTGGAATTTCGCGAAAGTCGTGGAAGTGAGATCCGTTACCCCGCATTTACTCAGCAATTCAATGAGGCCCAACTTACAAATAATCAGCTTGATCGTCATATAGACGGCATTTCAGGAGCAACCTTATCAGTGGAGGCTATGACGGTAGTAGTGAAACTGGCATTATATTTAGACAAATTAACTAGCCAATAGAGTTTCTGTTTATGAATCGCCGAATGCGAAGTTTGCACCGTAGTATGGGAGCTGTTGTTGCATTATTTGTGTTGATGTTAGCAATCACAGGTGTATTTCTTAATCATAGCTCTGAATGGAAGCTGGATAAGCAATATGTAACTTGGGACTGGTTATTACAACATTATGGTATTGCTAACGTGCAGCCTGATGTGGTCTATTTGCTCGATCAAAATGTTATTTCTCAATTTGGTAGTCAAATATTTGTTAATACCAACCCCGTGACTCATTCAGAAAGGTTAGTATTGGGTGGTATTGTTCTTGATGATTTAATCGTACTAGCAACAGATGATGCACTCTTACTTCTCAATCTTGAGGGGGAGTTTATTGAGCGTATGGGAGCAGCAGCTAATGTACCACCAATGATACAAAATATTGGCTTGTTTCATGGTGAACCCGTTATACAAACTCTCGATGGTTTATGGCGTAGTGATTTCTTGCTGGATCAGTGGGAGCGTGTATCGCTACAAGGTGTGGGCTGGAGTTTGCTACAATCAATGCCCGATAGTATGGAAGCTGAATTAGCAGAATATTTTCATGGCAAAGGCGTTACAGTAGAGCAACTTCTTCTTGATGTACATAATGGTAGAATCCTTGGCCAATATGGAGTTTGGCTATTGGATATACTTGGGATATTACTGTTGGTATTATCTCTTACCGGATTATGGATATGGGCACGACGGGTACATTAGTCGTCACATACACTATTTTTTACACAAAAAGTTGTTGAATGACCCGTTTGATGAGAGATCCCCATTTTCCTTATTTACCAAGAGATTTTATTGAAACTAGGCATGGTTTAATCTTTGCGGTTGTTAGTTATCAGCCTCAGGATGAAAAAGTTGGCTGTTTTCTGCGATATATTTTTGAAGGTAATATTTGGGAAAAAGTTGATACAGAAAAAGCTAATACCTTATTAAAACAGTCTTATCCACAATATTGTTATCAATCAAAACAATTTGAAGCCTCATTTCATGCTGTTTCTGTGTCTGATATCATTAAGCATTATCGACCTGAAGAAAGATTACGCTCTGTTTTACAGCACGAACCAACTGATGAGATTGAACAAAAGTTACACAAGTTAATCCCTATCCTAGTGCGTTGTGGCGTGAATTGTAACTTGTTGGGGCTGACAGGTTCTATGTTGATTAATCAGCAGCGAAAAAATTCTGATATAGATTTGGTGGTTTATGGACGTGAAGCTTTTCTACAAACACGCCAAGCTGTGCAGAAAGCCTTGGCTGAGAGTATAATTAATAAGTTAAGTATAGCGTTGATGGAAGATAATTATAATCGGCGCGCTGGAGAACTCAGTTTTGACGAGTTCTCATGGCATGAAAATCGAAAATTTAATAAAGCTGCTATTGATGGCACTAAGTTTGATATTGGTATGGTGTGTTTAGCCAACGAGCTGGAACATGATTATCAACAGTATCAAAAACAAGGAATTCATACAGTTAAAACCAAGGTGGTTGATGACCATAAAGCTTTTGATTTTCCCGCTTTGTATGTAGTTGATGATGAATTGACACCTGAAGTTGTGTCGTTCACGCATACCTATGTTGGGCAAGCAAGAGTAGGTGAAATAATAGAAGTTTCGGGTACTGTGGAACGTAATGTTGCCACAGGAAAATGTCGGCTTATTGTGGGTTCATCCCGAGAAGCTGAAGGTGAATATATTAAGGTGTGCAAATAAATGAGTGAAGTAGAAACAGTGGCTCAAGCTGATATTGGTTTAGTAGGCTTAGCTGTGATGGGACAAAATCTTGTTCTGAATATGAATGACCATGGATTTACTGTTGCAGTGTATAACCGCACCACCAGTAAAGTAGATGAGTTTATTGAAGGCCCTGCAAAGGGAACTAATGTTATTGGTTGCCATAATCTAAAAGACTTTGTTGAAAGTTTAAAAGCACCTCGTCGGGTTATGCTGATGGTTAAAGCTGGACCTGTTGTAGATAAGTTTATTGATCAACTTGTTACCTATCTGGATCAAGGTGACATTATTATTGATGGTGGTAATTCACTTTACACTGACAGTAATCGCCGTACTCAGGCATTAAAAGAAAAAGGTATTTTATTTATAGG
>QNEY01000188.1 GCA_003645385.1 Gammaproteobacteria bacterium
ACCAAGAAGACTCGGCTAACTTCAAAGCGTGGTTTGGTAACTCGGAAGTGGTTGACGAAAACGGTAAGCCATTAGTTGTTTATCATGGCACAAAAGATTCATTTAGCGAATTTGACCCAGACAGAGCGATTGGAACTCAATACTGGTTTACCGATTCAAAAGAAGAAATTGAGGCTGGCAATGTTGGCGCGCAAGGCGCAGGCGTCATTATGGATGTTTACCTTTCAATTCAAAACCCGGCGGGCTGGGCAGAATACGACAAGTTTGGCATAGATGAATTAATTGGTAGCGGGTACGACGGGCTAAAACTTCCTGATTCCGACGGGCAAACAACATGGGTTGCTTTTGATAATACACAAATCAAATCAGTAAAAAATGAAGGCCAATACAGCCCGAGTGACCCAAACATCTACAAACAAGGCCCACAAGGCTACATCCAAACCAATCAAGCAAAAGACTTCTTAGCTATTACCTTAACGGGCAAGGCTAATGCGTCTACCTTCTTGCACGAATCAGGACATGCTTTCTTATTTCAATTACTGAAAGATGCAAAACACCCTAATGCCAGTAACGCCATGATTGAGTCGGCAAATAAGGTTACAGATTGGTGGCTACGCAACACTGAGTCACTAGCTAAAGAGGCTGGAGTAAGTGAGAAAGATGTTGTCGACTTTATTAATGAAGAATATTACGGTGACAAAGCACATGAGATTGACGTTGCTTTAAATGAGCAATGGGCTAGAGGTTTTGAGCAATACCTCATGGAAGGCAAAGCGCCAACAGCAGAATTACAAGGTGTATTCAACCAATTCAAAACATGGCTAAAACATGTTTATAAATCACTTACCCAATTAGGTGTAACGCTTGACCCAGAAATACGCGAGGTAATGGATTCACTATTAGCAACAGAGGAAGAGTTAGCGCAAGCAGTTAACGACTCTGGTGCAAGTGCCATGTTTGTTGAAGCTGACATAGAGTTTATGGATGCTGAGCAATATCTACGCTATGTTGAATTAAATGAAGACCGTATGCGTGAGGCTGCGGAGCAACTAGATGCCATGCAAATACGTTATGCAGAAAAAATGCGTAGCAAAGAAGTACGCAAAGCACGTAAGGCGATATTTGCCGAGCAGTTAGAATTGGTTTACCAAGAAAAAGACATACGCGCACGTTACCTATTAATGAAGGGTGAATACCCAACAGGTGACACGCCAGATGCATTACAAGGCATCAAACTAAACAAGGAAGCTATCTTAGCTATTTACCCTGACAAAGCCCTGCTAAAAGATTTAAACCGCTTATACAGCGTTGAGGGCGGTGTTGACCCAAACATGATTGCACCAACATTGGGTTATATTTCTGGCATAGATTTGCTGAATGCTTTGAAAGAAAAGCCTGACTGGAAAGAGCAAGCGAATAACCGTACCGATGCGATTATTAAAGAGCGATACCCTGACCCGAAAGACAGTGGCGAGTTAGCAGAAAAAGCATTACAACAGATACACAAAGGCAATACTGCACGCTTTATTAATGTGGAATTACGCGCATTAACAGATGGCAAATCATCACCACTGAAAGTAATTAAAGAAGCAGCCAGGCGGACCGTTGAGTCTATACCGCTATACCGATTACGTCCTGACAAATACCTAGCGAATGAGCGTAAGTATTCACGCATGGCATACAAAGCTAAAGCTGCCGGTAAGATTGATGAAGCAATAGACGCTAAACGTAAGCAGCTTGTTAACCACCAAATGCACCGCGAAGCTACCAAGACAAAAGAAGCGTTTGAGAAAAAACGTAAGCGTATGCAAAGGCTTTCCAAGAAAACATACCAAGACCGTATGGGTAAGGCTGGACCTGAATACCGTGATGGCGTAAATGCTATTTTAGATAGCGTTGACTTGGCTAACATCTCAGGACTAGCAGCGCAGCGTAGAGAGTTGGTACGCATTGCTAATGAGAATATATTAAAAGCGAATGTTAATGAGCAGGCTACTTATGAAATAGACGAAATCATTGTGCCGCCAAAATCATACAAGGCAATGACGTTAACTGAATTTACAGTTTATGCCAATAAAGCGGAAGAATTGTATAACGAATCGCGCGGTAAGAATACGATTGTTATTGATGGGCAGCGAGTTGACTTTGAGCCGCTCGAAGATGAGCTAGTTGCAACGGCCTATGAGAATGCAGGTAAGAAGAAAAGCCATGCTAAGTTAACTACAGAAATAACTGACAGTCCTAAGAAATGGATTGAGATGGCCGATGCCGCACATACTAAGATTGAATTTGTATTAAAACAATTAGACGGCAATACTGAAGGCGTTTGGTGGCGTACCTTTATGCCTCAACTGCAAGCAGCGGACAACCTTAGAAGTGAAATGCTAGAAGATTACGGTACACGAATGAATGATGTGCTGTCACCTATTGCTGAAAACTTCAAGCATAAACTCAATACCAGTACCGGCAAGGTAGCCGACAGAAGCCAGGTCTTTATGATGGCGCTTAATATGGGTAATGAAGATAGCATTACCAAGTTATTTGAAGGCATGGAGCAGCACGGCTGGAGTAAATCAGAATTACTAGAGCTTACTAATCAACTAAGCGAGGCTGAGTGGAATGCAGTGCAGGGCGTACTGGATGTTGTTAATTCATTATGGCCGCAGATTGCAGCTATTGAAGAAAAGCGTACAGGCTATGCACCTGAAAAAGTGCAAGCCCAAACCATTAATACTCCATTTGGCAGTATCAAAGGCGGCTACTTTCCATTAGCGTATGACAAGCAAGTTGAATACACAGCCCACAAGAATGACGATGCAACCAAGTTAAGAGAGTTAAATAATAACTTAGGCGCAAGAGCGTCAACACGTAAAGGGCATACTAAATCAAGAGTGAAAAACGTGAAGCTGAAGATAGACTTTAGCTTATCAGTGATAGATGCCCACATTACCCAAGTAGTACAGGATTTAGCATTTGATAGCCCGACACGTGAGTTGAATAAAATACTGTCTAGTCAGAAAATAATGAATGCGGTCAGCGCTTCTGTTGGAATGGAGAAGGCGGGACTGTTTTCTCCGTGGCTAGTCGAAGTGGCTAGAGGTGACTATACCAGCCGCGTGTTGAATGAAAGGGTGTCAGGGGTGTTAGGGGCACTTAGACGCAATACTACCGTGGTAGCTATGGGGTACAAATTAACTACCATGCTAGTGCAACCTCTTGGTATAGCGCAATCTATTCAGCAGTTAGGGATGGGCGTACTTGCTGAAATGATGATGAATCCTCTTTCGTATAAAAGTAACCGTCAAATGGTGTTAGGTAAAAGCAAGATGATGAAGCATCGAGCGGCTAATATTGATAGAGATATTCGTGACACCTTAAATAAAATAGACCACTTAAATGCAAACAAGGTAGTTCAGGCTAATAATATTGCAAAACAATACGCCTTTATTGGTATTGTTGAAATGGATTTACTAGTTACCGTTCCAACGTGGAAATATGCTTACGAGCAGTCAATCAGCATGGGAATGACTGAAGACCAAGCGATTGCTTTTGCAGATGGCAAGGTTCGGCAAACACAAGGGCATGGTGCAATTAAAGACCTGTCTTCAATTCAGCGTGGCAATGAAGTCACCAGATTGATGACTATGTTCTATATGTATTTCAGTTCTTTCTACAATATGATGGGTGAAGCTGCAAGGCAAACCAAAGGCGCCTGGAGTGAAGGCAGGAAGCTTGACGCTATACTAGGCGCTACACGTGCTTACCTTCTTCTTGTGGCTGTACCTGCCGTGCTTTCAGAATTAATGATGGGTAGAGGTCCAGAAGATGATGAAGACTTCATGGAGTGGGCAGTTAAAGAAATGGTAGCGTACCCAGCTTATTCTGTGATTGTTTTGCGTGATGCGGTTAACTATATTTCTAGCGGGTACAGTTATAAGATTACACCTATTGAAGGCGCTGTCACAGCAATAGCGAAAGGCGTGAAGGAAGCAAGCCAAGGCGAATTCGATAAAACAGGTGTACAAGCCATAGGTTATGCAACAGGTAGCCCGTTCTTCTCAACAGAAGCATGGATAATGTACAATAACCTAACTGCTTGGGCGAATGGCGAAGATTTAGAGGCAAGAGAAATGCTAATGATTAAAGAGGCTAAAGACTAATGACAATTTCAAGCACAGATA
>QNEY01000189.1 GCA_003645385.1 Gammaproteobacteria bacterium
CACAGGCAGTAACAAATGCTGCAATGCTACCTTTCATATCTGCGGTACCACGGCCATAGAGTAGACCATCACGAATTTCTGGCTCAAACGGTGCTGATGTCCAGTTTTCTTCGGGGCCTGTTGGTACTACATCTGTATGACCAGCAAAGGCAAATACAGGACTTTGTATGCCACGTCGTGCCCAGATATTATCGGTATCTCCAAATCGTAAATACTCGATGGTAAATCCAATTTTAGAAAGATGTTCGGCTAACAGTAACTGACATTCTTGATCGTCTGGAGTTACGCTAGGACGGCTGATCAGTTCTTTAGTCAGTTTAAGTGTGGCAGACATGTTATTTCCCAAATCGAGCCGAATATTCAGCTTCTTTAAATCCGACCATACAATCAGCATTGTCAGATAATACAGGACGTTTGATTAAGGTTGGGTTTGCTAACATCAATTCAATTGCTGTAGCTCGGTCAAGTTGCTCTTTACGAGGGTCTTCTAACTTGCGCCAAGTTGTGCCACGTTTATTTAGAAGTACTTCCCAGAAAACAGTTTTCAGCCAAGCATTAATCGTAGTTTCATCTAGACCATCAGTACGAAAATCGTGAAACTGAAAGTCAACGCCGTTGGCATCTAACCAACGGCGCGCTTTTCTGACAGTATCACAGTTTTTAATGCCGTATAAGACCATTAATTTAGATGTCACGTAATAATTCGTTGATACCGACTTTACCTAAAGTTTTAGCATCAACTTGTTTAACAATAACTGCACAATAAAGGCTATAAGAGCCATCTTTCGATGGCAAGTTACCTGAAACAACTACTGAACCGGCAGGAATGCGACCATACGAAATTTCACCCGTCATACGGTTGAAGATCTTGGTACTTTGGCCAATATAAACGCCCATTGAAATAACAGCACCTTCTTCAACGATGACACCTTCAACAACTTCAGAGCGAGCACCAATAAAACAATTATCTTCGATGATGGTAGGGCCTGCTTGTAATGGTTCTAGTACTCCACCGATACCCACGCCGCCAGAAAGGTGAACATTTTTACCAATTTGGGCACATGAGCCTACAGTTGCCCATGTATCTACCATAGTGCCTGAATCAACATAAGCACCAATGTTGACGTATGAAGGCATCAATACAACACCTGATGCGATATATGAACCTCGACGGACATTGGCAGGTGGCACAACACGGACACCTGCTTTGTCAAAATCAGCTTCATTGAAGCTAGCAAATTTAGGGTCGACTTTATCGTAGAAATTAGTTTCTCCACCCGACATGATTCTATTGTCATTAAGACGAAAAGATAGCAATACTGCTTTTTTCAGCCATTGATTAACAATCCAGTCACCATTTTGCTTTTCAGCAACACGGGCACTACCATTATCAAGCATTGCCAAAGCTTCGTTGACTGCATTTTTAACATTTTCTTCAGCATTAGCGGGAGTAATGTCGGCACGTCGTTCAAATGCTTGTTCAATAATTTGTTGGATATCACTCATTTTTAGATTTTCTCCGTTAAAGATTTTCAATTAGTTCTAGAATTCGGTGGGCAGCATTGATGCATTCTTCTATCGGGGCAACTAAGGCCATGCGGATTCGATTTTCACCGGGATTACCGTTGTCAGTATCACGGGCTAAAAAGCTGCCGGGCAACACAGTAACATTTTGTTCATCAAATAGACGACGGGCAAATTCAGTATCTGAAATAGGTGTTTCAGCCCATAAATAGAAGCCAGCTTCTGGTAAAGAAATATTCATCTTATGAGACAAAATAGCCAAAACAGTATCAAATTTTTCACGATAAAGTTTGCGGTTAAAGATAACATGCTCTTCATCTTGCCAAGCAACAATTGATGCGGATTGAGTCGCAGGTGGCATCGCACAACCATGATAAGTACGATAACGTAAGAAGTCTTTTATGACTTTAGCATCACCAGCAACAAACCCAGAGCGTAGACCGGGTGCATTAGATCGTTTAGATAGACTATGAAAAACGACACAGTGGCTGAAGTCTTCATAACCAGATCTTACTGCTGCCTCTAATAGGCCAACGGGTGGTTGGTCTTCATTAACATATATTTCTGAATAGCACTCATCTGAGGCGATAATAAAGTCATGTATGTTCGCCAACTCAATTAAAAGTGTCAGTGTTGCTTGATCTATGACCGCACCTGTTGGGTTTCCCGGGCTACATAAATAAAGTAGCTGGCAGCGGTCCCATATATCTGGGCTGACAGCTTCAAAGTCAGGAATAAAATTGTTTTCTGCTTCGCAGTTTAAGAAATAAGGTTCTGCTCCAGCTAAAATTGCTGCACCTTCATAGATTTGATAGAAAGGGTTAGGCATGAGCACTAGCGGTTTTTCTTGGTTGGAATCTATAACTGCTTGGGCGAAGGAAAATAAGGCTTCACGGGTGCCATTTACGGGTAAGATATGGCGAGTAGCTTGAATATAACCAGATAGTTGAAAACGATTATTTAGCCATTCTTCTATAGCAAGTCGGAGTTCAATTGTACCCATCGTGGTGGGATAATGTGATAAACCATGCAAATGTTCGATAACGGCTTCAGTGATAAATCCCGGTGTAGGGGCTTTAGGTTCGCCGATGGATAATGCTATATGTGGAAGGTGTTCAGGTGGAGTGCATCCGGCCTTTAGTTCGGCAAGTTTTTCAAATGGATAAGGATGCAATTTGACCAGATCAGGATTCATAGCAAGGTAACTAAAAAAATAAAGTCGCCCATTATAACGGAGACCCATTCACGATGCCTCTTTTACATACATCGGTGTTATAAATAGTCTCAATAGCTCATTTTTTTTTGTAAACTGCGCTTTTTAGGCAATATTTGTCTTTGCGATGACAAAAAATACTTTTTGTAGTAAAGATAATCAATAGATTTATTGGTAACAATTAAAATTCAATAAGCCTCTAAACCTTAAGTCGTGTTATAAGGTTCTGCTATGAATACACACCATCCTATCCACAACCGTTTAGCTATTGCATGCTTATTGTTTTCATCCAGTATGTGGGGGGTAATCTGGTATCCATTACGATTGTTGAATGATGCGGGTATGACTGCTGTTTGGAGTTCGCTGGTGATGTATCTGGCAGCGGGGGTAGTGGCAATTCCTATTCTGTATAAACAATATAAACTAATTCCACCATTTCGTTCTGATCTTATCGCCTTGGCTATTGCCGCTGGGGTAACTAATGTTGCCTTTGTGGTTGCATTAATTGAAGGTGAAGTGATGCGAGTGATGTTGTTATTTTACTTGTCTCTCATATGGACAGTATTACTTGGACGCTGGTGGTTAGGGGAGCGTTTATCATCTGCAGCAATAGCAATGTTTACTGTAGCAATGACGGGTTCAGTTGTGATGTTATGGGATCATGACATTGGTTGGCCATGGCCTCATGGGATGGCAGATTGGTTAGCTCTAACGGCAAGTATTGCCTTTTCAATAAATAATGTACTCGCTAGAAAACTGGGCTCGGTATCACTGGGTGTTAAAACAGGTGTCGTTTGGTGGGGTGTGGTTATCACGGCTATACTGGTTTTATTGTGGCAGCAAGCTCCAATTCCTGCGGTTTCTCTTTATGTTTGGACAGGGGCATGGTTTTTAGGCTGGTTAGGCATCGTTACCATGACCATTGCTGTTCTCTATGGTGTAGGAAAAATGCCAGTTTATCGATCGTCAGTCATTATGTTGTTTGAGCTTGTCATTGCAGCATTAGCTGCATGGTGGCTGACTGATGAGACTATGTCGATACAAGAGTGGCTAGGCGGTGGACTAATATTGTTAGCGGCTTATGGTGTTGCTAAATATGAAGCCTAAGCAAGTTTAGAAAATAATTGTTGTAACTCTATTGCAGGCATAGGTTTGCCTAATAAAAAGCCTTGTAATAAATCACAGCCTTCATCCATTAAGAACTGTTGCTGTTCTTCCGTCTCTACACCTTCAGCAACGACTTTGAGTGATAGGTTTTTACCCATAGATATAATCATTTTAGCTAGTATTACATCTTCCTGATTATCAGGTAATTCCATAATGAAGCTACGATCTATTTTGAGTTTATTGAGTGGCAGAGTTCTGATCTGGTGCAAAGACGAATAACCTGTCCCAAAGTCATCCATAG
>QNEY01000190.1 GCA_003645385.1 Gammaproteobacteria bacterium
GAATAATACTGTTGCCATGCTGCTTTAAATAATGCTTTTTTCGATGCCACATCTGCATTTGCATCCAGTATCACCAACTTGGCAGTCGGGTTATGACTTTTCAGATAATACGCTACTTGGCATGCACGTTCATAAGGACCAGGAGGACATCGAAATGGAGTGGCTGGCACAGTCATTATCATCGTTCCACCCTGCTTCATACTATGCAATTGCTGTTTTAACAATTCAGTTTGTGGGCCGGCTTTCCATGCATGTGGAATTTTTTGCTGAGCTTCATGACTTGCCAACATTGGTAAATCATCATAGATAACATCAATCCCTGGCGCTATTATCAAGCGATGATAGCTAACGGCAACACCATCATGTAATTTTACTTGTTGCTTGTCGGTATCAATAGACACAACTTCAGCTTGTACAGTTTTCACTCCATACTTATCAGCTAAGCCATTATAGTCATGGGTAAGTTGTTGTAGGGTTCTACTTCCTCCCAGCACTAAGTTACTTTGTGGGCAAGATACGAATTGGGCATTACGCTCTATCATCACGACTTCAATATCTGATGACCACATGCTGATATATTTAGCTGCAGTTGCACCTGCAAAACCACCACCAATAACAACCACACGTCTGCGAGTTGTTGGTGTTCTAGTAGCTAAAGCAATTTTTGGCAACATCGCCACAGAGCCTACTGTTACAGCAGTTTTAATAAAACTTCGACGCTTCAATGCCATGACACTATCTCCAGAAAACTAAACTTTTACGATACGTGCTCGCCTTGTGCTTGCAAGTCAGCATGGTAAGACGATCTTACCATTGGCCCACTGGCAACATGCTCAAACCCCATTTCTTTAGCAACTTTAGCCAATTGATCAAATTCGGTTGGGGTAACAAAACGCTCTACTGCCAAATGATGGCGGCTTGGTTGCAAATACTGTCCCAAGGTCAACATTCGACAACCATGGTCATATAAATCCTGCATTACCTGCTGAACTTCTTCTAATGTTTCACCTAAGCCTAACATTAAACCTGATTTGGTCGGTACATCTGGATGTATTTTCTGAAAGTTTTTAATCAAGTTTAATGACCATTGATAATCTGATCCCGGACGTACAGCTTTATACAAACGAGGAATACTTTCCAGATTATGATTGAAAATATCAGGAGGGCTTTTAGCTAACTCTTCAAGGGCAACGTCCATTCGACCACGAAAATCAGGTACCAATACCTCAATCCGTGTTTGTGGTGACTGCTTACGAATTTCAGCGATACAGCGTGTGAAATGTGCCGAGCCACCATCACGCAAATCATCACGATCCACTGATGTAACAACCACATGTTTCAATTTCATGGTTGCAATGGTTCTAGCTAGGTGATTTGGCTCATTTTCATCTAAAGCATCAGGTTTGCCATGAGCAACATCACAGAATGGGCAACGACGAGTGCAAATATTACCCATAATCAGAAAAGTCGCCGTACCATGGGTAAAACATTCACCTAAATTCGGGCATGCTGCTTCTTCACAAACAGTATGAAGTTGATGTTCACGCAACAAACTTTTCAAGCGCGTTACTTCAGGATGATTCGGGACTTTCGCTCGGATCCACTCTGGTTTACGCTTAGGATCGCTGGGCTCTATCTTGATTGGAATACGAGATACTTTTGAAGCACCTTTTAGAGCGCTCACATCCCGTTTTATTTGTACTATTTCTGTCATCTTTAACCTTGATTCATCTGCATCTTAAATGCTGAAACAAACTGTTGTTTTGCCTGTTCTATTGTCATTTCATGACCCAGACTTTTTAAATCAATCACCTCCATATCTGAGTAACCACATGGATTGATATAGGAAAATGGTGTTAAGTCCATATCGACATTTAAACTTAAGCCATGATAACAGGCACCGCGTTTTACTCTTAAACCTAACGCAGCAATCTTACGGTCATCGACATAAACACCGGGGGCATCGGCACGAGACTGTGCCGTAATATTTAGATTGGTAAGTAATGCTATCACGCTATTTTCTAACCTTGACACCATTTCACGCACTCCAATATGAAGGCGTTTTAAATCAAACAAGGTGTATACAACTAATTGGCCTGGTCCATGATAGGTAACTTGCCCTCCACGATCAGCATTGATTACCGGGATAGTGCCAGCATTCAGTATATGCTCAGCTTTGCCATTAGTGCCTTGTGTAAAAACAGGTGGATGTTCCAATAACCAGAGTTCATCTTCAGTATTTTTATCACGTTCAGAGGTAAATGCTTGCATTGCCTCACAGCTTGGTAAGTATTCTACTGTTCCCAAATCTTTTACTATCATCGTAATAAGTATTTACAAAACGTATTTGACCATTTCATGGCTACTCAACTCTTGATAGATAGCATCAAGTTGGGCTTTACTAGTAGCTTGAATAGTGACGGTTACTGATGTGAACTTGCCACCCGAACTTTGTTTGCTAGCTACCGCACCTTCGTTAATATCGTCAGCATGTTTTCGCACAATACTCACCACAATGGCATCAAAATCAGCACTTGATTCTCCCATTGCTTTAATTGGGAAGTCACAAGGGAATTCAAGCAACGTTTCATTTTGCTGCTCAGTCATGCTGCGCCCTGTTGTTTGTATTGTTGGTACAGGATATCTATTTGCTTCCAAACAGGTCCTGGAACACCGTCACCGACAGCTTCGCCATCTAGTGTCGTAATCGGCAACACTTCCTTGGTTGAACTGCTTACCCACACTTCTTGAGCTTGCTTTAACTGAGCTTCACTAACTGCCTGCTCAATGGCAGGAATACCATTTCTGGCAGCTAGCTCAAGAACGACTTCACGGGTAATGCCCGGCAATACTTTTTCATCCTTAGGTGCAGTATAAATTATGCCATCAATAACAGCATAAGCATTACTTGCTGCCCCTTCGGTCAAATAACCATCACGAAGCAATAAAGCTTCCTGTGCTCCAGCATCTTGTGCCTGCTGTTTTAACAAGCTATTTGGCAATAGAGTAATCGCCTTAATATTAAAGTTTTGCCAACGAATATCTGGCAATGTGATTGCAGCAATACCTTCAGTCTTATATTTCTCCGGTAGTGCTTGCAATGAGTTACTCATTGCAAAAGCAGTAGGATGAACACCTTCTGGGAAGACATGATCACGTGGAGCAACACCACGCGTGACCTGTAAATAAACTGACTGGTCACCACCAGCATTACGTTCAACTAGTTGCTCTATCATGGTTTGCCACTCTTTCATTGAGAGTGGATTTTTCATCCGAACGCCATCGAGACTTGCCTGAAGTCGAATCAAATGGCCAGTTAACTGAAAACATTTTCCGGCATAAACTGGAATGACTTCATAAACGCCATCACCCAATAGAAATCCGCGATCAAACACAGATACTTTTGCCTGTTCAGCTGGTAAAAAGTCACCATTTAAGAAAACATCTTGCACCTGCTAGCCCCAGATTAACATCAATATTGTATCCAGTAGTTGACGCCACCAGCTTCCTTCATCAACGCTTTGTAATGCAATAAGAGGTTGTTTTGCAATCAACTCATCACCCAAGCGTATTTCAACTTCACCTAATTGTTGACCGGCTGAAATAGGTGCAATTACCGGTTGCATAATATTTGTAGTCGCTACCAGTTCTTTATAGCGCCCTCTCGCAACAGTCACTGCTAATGACTGCTCAAGACCTAAATCAACTTGTTTATCAGCACCTTTCCAAACCTTGATATCGGAAATTTTATCTTGTGCTTTATATAAATCATGTGTTTCAAAAAAACGGAAACCATAATTAAACAATTTTTGTGTTTCTTGGGCACGAGCATTCTCACTCCGTGTACCCAATACAACTGAGATCAATCGCATACCACTACGCTGTGCAGAGGCTGCCAAACAGTAACCTGCCTCTTCTGTATGACCTGTCTTCAAACCATCTACAGTACTATCTCGCCATAACAACTTATTACGATTGTGTTGAGTGATTTCATTATAGGTATATTCTTTTTCTGCATACCATTTATAGTGTTCAGGAAAGTCACGAATAATTGCTGCTGACAGAATCGCAATATCTCTGGCAGTCGTAAAATGATCCGTATCAGGTAATCCGGTTGCA
>QNEY01000191.1 GCA_003645385.1 Gammaproteobacteria bacterium
CTCTTTAATGACACTGAATCTGTAGTGAAAAATATGCAGATGATGCCGGTAGAATGTGTTGTACGTAATGTTGCTAGTGGTAGTTTGTGTCGGCGGTTAGGTATCGAAGATGGTATGGAATTGACCCCACCAGTCTTTGAGTTTTTCCTTAAAAATGATGAACTGCATGATCCAATGATCAATGAATATCACATCGAAACATTCGGCTGGGCTACTGCTGATTCTGTTAACAAAATGAAAGAGTTAACATTTAAAGTTAATGCTGTTTTGATAAAAATATTTGCCGATGCAGGTATGATCTTAGTCGACTATAAATTAGAATTTGGTTTATTCAAAGGCGAAGTTGTTTTAGGGGATGAATTCAGTCCTGATGGTTGCCGATTATGGGATGCTGAAACGCGTAAAAAGCTTGATAAAGATCGTTTCCGTCAAGGTTTGGGTGGTGTTATTGAAGCCTATGAAGAGGTCGCAAAACGGATTGGCGTAACTTTATAGTCAGCAATCAAAGGCTACAGAGAGAAAAACTAAATATTAAAACTCTGTATTCTGTGTGTCTCTGCGGTAGAAAATGCGAGACCTAACTTAGGTTATTACTTTCCAGTGAATCTGTTCTCCAGCTCTCATTGGAATTAAACTTTCGCCAGAAAAATCATAATTATCAGGTACAGTCCATAATTCTTTGATCAAAGTAATTTTTTTACTATTTCTGGCTAGACCATAGAAGTCAGGACCAAAATGGCTAGCAAAATTTTCTAATTCATCCAATGCTTGCGCCGCTTCAAATACTTCGGCATAAAGTTCTATTGCTGCATGGCCACTATAAATGCCGGCACAACCACAGGCATTCTCTTTTAAATCTTGTGTATGTGGTGCGCTGTCAGTACCTAAGAAGAATTTAGGGTTGCCACTAGTTGCAGCCTTAATCAAAGCCTGTTGATGGGTATTTCGTTTAAGAACAGGAAGACAGTAATTGTGAGGATGAATACCACCAACAAGTAAATCATTACGATTTAACAGTAAATGATGAGGAGTAATAGTAGCTGCTATCCGCGTATTATTATCAATAACAAAGTCGACAGCATCTGCAGTGGTGATATGTTCAAATACTACCTTAAGATCTGGAAATGTATTGAGTAGGGGAAGTAATACTTGATCGATAAAGACTTTTTCACGATCAAACACATCAATATCACTACTGGTTACTTCACCATGCACCAATAATGGCATCTGTAGCTTTTCCATTTCAGCTAATGCCTGACTACATAGATTTAGATCAGTAACTCCAGCATCTGAATTTGTGGTGGCACCAGCAGGATATAATTTAACAGCATGAATAATTCCACTCTGGTGAGCAAGTTGAATTTCTTCAGCTGTTGTATTATCAGTCAAATACAGCGTCATTAAAGGTTCAAAGTCACTATCATCAGGACGAGCTTGTAAAATACGTTCACGGTAGCTGATTGCCAACGCTGTCGTGGTAACCGGAGGGCGTAAATTTGGCATTACGATAGCACGACCAAAATAGCGTCCACTGTCTGCTACAGTCCTGATAAGTGCGGATTCATCGCGCAAGTGGAGATGCCAGTCGTCAGGCTGAGTAATTGTGAGTTGTGTAATATTTGATCTAGTCATAGCGGTGAATTATGCCACAGCCATAACAATAAACCGATCTGGCTGATAAAAACTATGATAAAAAAAAGGCTTTAACCGTTGTTTTGCTTGACCTTAGGCGGTATTACCAGTAGATTTACGGGTTTTATATTTTTATAGTTGTCGCTACGGCGAAAATTTAAGGGGAGCACGTGGAATTAAGCGGTGGTGAGATTCTAATTCGTTCTTTAAAAGACGAAGGTGTTGAATATTTGTTTGGCTATCCTGGTGGTGCAGTATTGCATATTTATGATGCAATTTATCGGCAAGATGATGTTAAACATATATTGGTACGTCATGAGCAGGCTGCAACACATGCGGCAGATGGTTATGCACGTGCTACAGGTCGGCCTGGTGTGGTTTTGGTAACGTCTGGCCCTGGTGCAACAAATGCTGTTACAGGTATTGCTACAGCCTATCTAGATTCGATTCCTATGGTTGTTATTACAGGTCAGGTGCCTTCCGCTGTAATTGGTAGTGATGCCTTTCAAGAAGTTGATGCAGTAGGCATTACTCGCCCTTGTGTTAAACATAATTTCCTTGTCAAAGATGTTAATAAAATTGCTGAAACGATAAAGAAAGCATTTTATGTGGCTACAACAGGTCGCCCAGGCCCGGTTGTAGTAGATATTCCAAAGGACATTACAGATCCTGCTATCAAGGTGGCTTATAACTATCCTGATAAAGTAACAATGCGTTCTTATCAGCCGACAGTAAAAGGACATTCTGGTCAGATTAAACGAGCTGTTGATTTATTGTTGTCTGCTAAAAAGCCAATGATCTACAGTGGTGGTGGTGTTGTTCTAGGTAATGCCTCTGAAGAATTACGGTCATTTGTACGTCATTTAGGTTATCCAATTACTAGTACATTGATGGGCTTGGGTTCATATCCTGCCAGTGATGAGCTGTTTTTGGGCATGTTAGGCATGCACGGGAGTTATGAATCAAATATGGCGATGCATGATTGTGATGTGTTGATTGCGATTGGTGCACGCTTTGCTGATCGCGTAACAGGTAAAATTGCTGAGTTCTGTCCTGATGCCAAGATCATCCATATTGATATTGATCCATCTTCTATCTCAAAAACAATTACTGTTGATATTCCTATTGTTGGTGATGTCGCAACCATATTGCAGGAAATGAATCATATTCTGACTACGGGTAAAAAGCAGACCAAGAAAAAAGATATTGAAGCATGGTGGAAAATTATTAATGGCTGGCGTGCTAAAAAATGTATGTCATTCGATCGGAATAGCGACAAAATAAAACCACAAGCTGCAGTTGAAATTGTCCATGAACTTACCAAAGGTGATGCTTATGTCACTTCTGATGTAGGTCAACATCAAATGTGGGCTGCACAATATTATGGTTTTGAAAAACCTAATCGTTGGATCAATTCTGGTGGTTTAGGCACGATGGGCTTTGGTTTGCCTGCAGCAATGGGGGTTCAATTAGCATTCCCTGAAGAAACTGTTGTTTGTATTACCGGTGAAGGCAGTATTCAAATGTGTATTCAGGAGTTATCTACCTGTTTACAGTATGGCTTACCGATCAAAATCATTGCCTTGAATAACCGTTATTTAGGTATGGTTCGTCAATGGCAGGAATTCTTTTATAAAGAACGTTATTCACATTCTTATATGGAATCATTACCTGATTTTGTGAAATTGGCTGAAAGTTATGGCCATGTTGGTATCCGGATTGAAGATCCAGCTGAGCTTCGTTCTTCATTAGAAAAAGCGTTTGCAATGAAAGACCGCTTAGTATTTGTTGATATTGTTACAGATCAAACTGAAAATGTTTACCCAATGATTGCCGCTGGCATGGCGCATAATGAAATGCATTTATCGCCACATTGTGAGTTACCCCAGGATCCAGAAAGGGAGCTATCATAATGCGCCATATCATTGCTATCTTAATTGAAAATGAAGCCGGGGCTTTGTCTCGAGTAGTAGGCTTGTTTTCAGCGCGGGCATACAATATTGAATCACTGACAGTTGCACCAACAGAAGATGCATCTTTATCACGGATTACTATTGTGGCTATCGGGACCGATCAAATTATTGAGCAAATTACCAAGCAACTCAACAAACTAGTTGATGTTGTTAAGCTGCTAGATCTTTCAGATGGACCACATATTGAACGTGAAATGGTGTTAGTAAAAGTAAAGGCGGCAACTATGGCTCAACGCGATGATATTAAGCGCCTAGCGGATATCTTTCGTGGTCATATCATTGATGTTACTACATCTACGTATACTATTGAGTTAACAGGTTCAGGCAGAAAGGTAGATTCTTTCATCGATGCATTAGCTGAACATAAGATTTTAGAAACAGTTCGATCAGGGGTGTCTGGTATTGCCCGTGGCGACAAGATTCTGCATATATAAAATTTATATTATCTGAAGTATTAAGGAATTAAAAAATGAGTTTGAATGTTTATTACGATAAAGATTGTGATCTATCTA
>QNEY01000192.1 GCA_003645385.1 Gammaproteobacteria bacterium
ATTAATGAAAAGATTATGCGTCGTTTAACTTTGGAAAAGGAATTACGAAAGGCACTGGAACAGGAGCAGTTTGTATTGTTTTATCAGCCAAAGGTCGATTTAAGTTCAAATAAAATCACAGGCATGGAAGCTTTAGTTCGCTGGCAGCATCCTACTTTAGGTTTGGTGCCTCCAATGGAATTTATTCCACTAGCGGAAGAAACCGGGATTATCATTCCTCTTGGTGAGTGGATAATGTTGACCGCATGCAAACAAATGACATTGTGGGAAAAAGAATATCCAGACTTAATAAATATGTCGATTAATGTTTCAGCTCGCCAGTTCTGGAAGAATGATTTTATTGATAGTATCAAAAAAACTCTTAATCAGACTAACGTTAGTGCTGATAAAATTGAGTTTGAACTAACTGAAAGTGTGGTAATGAACGATATTGAATCTGCAATTCAAACAATGATTGCAATCAAACAGCTTGGTGTGAGTTTAAGTATTGATGATTTTGGAACAGGCTATTCGAGTTTAAATTATTTGAAGCGATTCCCATTGGATGTATTGAAAATAGATCGATCTTTTATCAATGATTTGGAAAATGAGCATTCAGATTCTGCAATTGTACGTTCAATTATTGCTTTAGCTGAAAACTTTGGACTTCGTGTGGTAGCTGAAGGTATAGAGGAAGCATATCAACAGCAGATTTTGACAGATCTGGGTTGTCATTTTGGACAAGGTTATTATTTTAGTCGTCCAGTTGCTTCGATTGAGATGACTAAGAAGTTAGCAAAACAATAAGCTCTCGATCGAAATCAGTTTTACACATTGTAGGTATCCAACTCATAACCACGGTGCTGATAGAAACGGTAGCGTTCACGGCCTGCATTTTTGATATTTTCATCGTCATTAACAAATTCTGCTACCCGTTCAAACTGACTGAAAAACATTGGGTGATCAGAGCTTAGATTGATTAATAAGTCCATTAATTTAGGCGGTGAGGAATCGTGCCCAATTAACACCGGACAATCATTATGATTTGGAATATTAACTGACTGGTGAGGGACAAAACTATCAGCGCGGAATGACCATAAAGCTTGATTGATTTGTTCGGCTTGTTCTGGACTTTCAGTATGAATGTAGACTTGCTTTCCTTGATAAAAAGCCTTTTCAGCTAATCGGCAGGCAAATACCTGCCGATTATGCTCTTCTAAACCTTTTAGAATGTAAAAACTAATCCGAGTCATTATTAATAGCTATGGATTATTTTTTATCAGCGATATGATTTAGTAAAAACTGAACGAGTAGTGGAACTGGGCGACCTGTTGCTCCTTTTGCTTTACCGCTTTTCCATGCTGTACCAGCTATATCAAGGTGAGCCCATGTGAAGTTCTCAGTAAATCGAGATAAGAAACAGGCTGCAGTAACACTGCCAGCTTCTTTACCACCAATGTTAGCAATATCAGCAAAGTTGCTATCAAGTTGTTGTTGGTAGTCATCCCATAACGGTAATTGCCACGTACGATCATGACTATCGTTGCCTGCTTCTATTAAGGAATCTGCAAGATCTTGGTCATTAGCCATTAACCCTGTTGCTTGACTACCTAAAGCAACGATAATAGCACCTGTTAAAGTGGCAATATCAATTACAACTTCTGGGTTAAAACGTTCGCTATAGGTCAATGCATCACATAAGATCAAACGACCCTCGGCATCAGTATTTAAAATCTCAATAGTTTTACCGGCCATACTAGTGACAATATCACCAGGTTTATTGGCATCACCATCGGGCATGTTTTCTGAACTTGGAACTACACCAACGACGTTAATCGGTAACTTAAGCTCAGCAATGGCAGAAATCGTGCCGAATACACTCGCAGAGCCACACATATCATATTTCATTTCATCCATGCCTTGAGATGGTTTGAGTGAAATACCACCAGCATCAAAGGTTAAACCTTTACCTACTAGTACCACTGGGCGTTCATCACCAGCACCTTGATAGTTCATGGTGATGAGTTTAGCTGGTTGACGGCTACCACGTGATACTGACAACAAAGATCCCATACCGAGTTCTTCCATTTCTGCTTCATCAAGTATTGTTGTGGTTACACTATCGAAATCTTTGCCAAGTTGACTCGCTTGTTCGGCAAGATAAGTTGGTGTGCAAACATTGCCTGGTAAATTACTCAATTCACGAGCTAAATTCATACCAGTAGCGATAGCTTTACCAGTTTGTGCTGCCAGTTCTATTTCCTCACTATCATCAGCAGCAAAAAAGCTAAGACGTGTCAGAGGTTTGTCTTGAGGTTTTATATCACTTTTTGTTTGGGTGTATTTGTAGAGTGCTGATTCGGTAGTGATTACTGTTTGGCGAACTAACCAGCTTTTTGTTCGTGAAGAAAGACTGATTTCGGCTAAAAAACTGCACGCATTACTAGCACCTGAATCATTTAAAGCTTTTGCTATAGCAGTAATAGCAGAGTTAAAGTCATTTTCACTGGTTTTATCCTTTTTACCGCAACCCACAAGAAGAATGCGAGGACTCGTTATGCCATCAACATCATGTAGTAATAAAGTTTGTCCAGCTTTTCCTGCAATATCTCCACGGTCGATAATTTTCTGAATATGGTTATTACTTTTCTCGTTGAGAATGGCGGCACTAGGACTAAGCTCACCTTGTTCAAATACTGCAACCACCACACAATCAGTGTTATCGGCTACTGGGCTGTTAGATGTAACAAAATACTGCATTAACTTCTCCTGAGAAATGGTTTCTAGCTTTATCAATAAATGCGATAACAATTTATGTTAACAAAAATAGCATTTATTAACCTTGTAGTGGACTACTTATTATTATCCCACTTATGCAATTAAATACCAGATGATTTAGACTTCAATTTTAACAAGTATTTAGTAGATAAATTCATTTTAACCAAGACTCTTAATTAATGCCTGTTCTTCGACGATTTTACAGCTCTTATTTTTCTATAATTGACCGATATATATTGCGCGAGTTAGGGCTGAATATGTTGGCAGTAGTCGGCGTGTTGTGGCTGATCTTTATCGCCACGCGATTTGCTCGTTATTTGAATGTGGCTGCTGTTGGTCAGATACCAAGTGACGTCATCTTTACCTTGTTAGCTTATAGTTCCCTAGGCGCATTATCCTTATTGATACCAATAGGTGCTTTTTTAGCTGTAATGTTAGCGTTAGGTCGCATGAGTTCTGATAGTGAACTAACTGTAATTGCTGCATGTGGAATTTCTAACAAACGAGTCATACGTAATGTAGCTCTTTTCTCCGGAATGATGGCAATAATTGTGGCAATACTATCATTGAGCATTACTCCTAATGCCTTATCAGGTCGATACGAAGTTGATCAGCGTGCAAGACTTGTAGCCAATACCAGCGGTTTGATTGCGGGCAGTTTTAAGGAAAGTCGTAACGGTGACTGGACATTTTATTCACAAGGCCTGACTGAAGATAAACAGGCTATGGAGAATGTGTTTATTGAAATTCACCATCAACAACAACCATTAATATTTCGTGCTGCCACAGGACATTTTGAAATTGATGTCGAGACTGGCAATAAGTATTTGGTGTTAGAACAGGGCTATCGTTATGAAGGGCAAGCAGGCAAAAAGGATTTTAAAATTGCTGAGTATGCAACACATAGTCTATTAATTGAAAAAGGCGGAAAAAAACAAGTACGTGAGCATCGCAAAGCTATGTCTTCTAAATCATTATGGCAACGTGGACAAGTTCAGGATTCAGCTGAGCTACAATGGCGTTCTTCATCTGCTGTTATGACAGTTATTTTATGTTTATTTGCAATTAATTTAGCTAATGCTGGACCACGCAAGGGACGTTATGCTGGCTTTTTCCCCGCAATTTTACTGTATATCATTTATAGCAACTTGCTAGGGGTTACCCGTGCATGGGTATCAAAAGGTGTGATTGCACCATGGTTTGGAGCTGTGTGGGTTCATCTGTTGATGATTATTGTATTAATACTCATACTAAATCGAGATAAAATCCGACATTACTGGAGACTGCATCGACAATCTAAAGGTATGCAGAAATGAGATTGTTAGATCGATATATTGCAACAACCATCTTATCCAGTA
>QNEY01000193.1 GCA_003645385.1 Gammaproteobacteria bacterium
CAGCATCGACAGCAACACCAGCTAAACGAGCACGTTCATCAAGTGGTACACCCAGTTTTTCATAGGTACGCAATAATTCTGGATCAACTTCATCCAGACTCTTTGGTCCACCTGTTTTCTGTTTCGGAGCCGAATAGTAACTTATCTCTTGATAATTAATTTCCGGATAATTGACATGTGCCCATTCGGGTGTTTCGAGTGTTAACCAATGACGATATGCCTGTAGACGCCATTCTAGTAAAAACTCTGGCTCGCCTTTGATTCGTGATATTTCACGCACTACGTCTTCACTTAAACCTGGCGGTAAACTATCCGATTCAATATCAGTTACAAAACCAGCTTGATAGTCACTCGCTAATACGTCATCAATTTGCTGTTGTTCAGCCATGTAATTCACCGTTTTGCAATGTTGCGGATGGATAAAAATGTATTGGGCTTACGCCTGACAATTGAGGCACTAACATATCGGATAATTTTACTTCATCTAATGCGTGAAAAACGGCATTATTAATTCGTGTCCAGTTTGTTTGCACACTGCAATGAGATTCCTGTTCACAGTGATTTTCATCGCTTACACACTCTGTTAATGCGATGGGACCTTCTATCGCCGTAATGATTTCAGCAATAGAAATACTTTTAGGGTTGCGTGTTAAGTTATAACCGCCTTGCGCTCCACGCTCTGATTTTAATAAACCAGCTTGAGATAAAGATTTAAGTACTTTTCTCACGGTAGGCAATGGCATCTGTACGGCATCAGACAGGTTATGTGCACTATGTTGCTGATACGTTTTTGATGCCAGATAACTCATCAATACAATGCCGTAATCTGTTAATTTCCCCATGCGTAACATGTCATACCCTCCTAATTGATACCATTATAGTATCAATTAAATCGTTAGCCAAGTATTAACGCAGGTTTTAATAATTATTACTAATAGTCATTAGTAATTTGCTCTGCCGTAAAACAAGATCTTGTACCAATCTTGAATCAGGTATACAGTTCAATTAAAAATTTGTAACACTTATTATCTAATTAAAACCCTACTAAATTATGTCACTTGATTTTGGCCCGACACAGACTTTAGGTTTTGCCATATTGATCCTTTATATCGGTATATTCCTAATAGCTCATCAACGCTTCCTTCGTGAAAATAACATTCCTGCTCCGGTCGTCGGGGGATTTCTGTTCGCGCTAATCGCCAGCCTACTTTTAGGCCAATTTAATATCCGTTTTGGATTTGATATGGCAATGAAAGAACCAATGATGCTCGCATTCTTTTCATGCGTGGGCCTCGGTGCCGACATGCGAATGTTATCTACTGGTGGTAAACAATTACTGCTGTTTATTATTGCCTGTTTACTCTATTTAATTATTCAGGATGGTATTGGTTTGATGACTGCAATCAGTCTAGATCTACACCCATTAGTCGGACTATTAAGTGGTTCTATAACACTCTCTGGAGGTCATGCAACCGGGGCTGCCTATGCTCAACAGTTTCACGATAGCAGTAATATTGCGGGTGCTATGGAATTGGCAATGGCAGTTGCTACCTTTGGTCTGATCTTAGGAGGCATTATTGGTGGTCCTGTAGCAGGTCGATTGATTAAAAAGCATAATATTCCCTTGCCTGATAAGGTCGACAATGAGCATGGAACAGCATTGCAATATGGTGATAATGTTTCAGAACCAGTTAATGAAGATAACTTTCTACTTTCATTTTTTTATATATTGATCTGTATCATTTTTGGGAAAATAATTTCAGTTTGGTTTGCTGAACACATAATAACGCTACCTGATATCTTTTGGGCTATGTTTGTTGGTGTTGTTATCCGCAATACTACGGTTCATGAAAAACTGCCTAGCGCACATCAACCCAGTGTTGACCTAGTCGGAAATATTGCGTTGGCATTGTTTCTTGTAATGGCTCTTATGTCACTGAATCTATGGGGCATGATCAGTATGGCAGGACCACTATTGATATTACTCAGTACCCAATTAATAGGGATGGTAATATTTGCAAGTTATATAACTTGGCACATTATGGGTAGAAATTATAACGCTGCCATTATTGCTGGTGGCCATTGTGGTTTTGGTCTAGGCGCTACACCTACTGCTGTTGCCAATATGAGTGCATTAACTAAACGTTTTGGACCAGCACCTCAGGCATTTATTGTAGTTCCACTAATGGGAGCATTTTTTATTGACCTATTAAACGCGATTGTTATACAGATTTATCTTACTTTACCCGTTTTTGGGCTGAGTTAGCACTATGCGGTGTTTTCATCATATTCTGTTTGTTATTTTGTTGCTCTTGTTAGCTGGCTGTAGCCGAGGACCGAGTGATGAATCACTCAATACAGAAATTCAGAAAAGGCTTGATCAGCAATTCTCAGATCAGCTATTTAAAATAAAAAACTTGACCCGTAAAGGTTCTGCACCACGTCTTGATGATGATAATGGTATTTATATTTATTACAATCTCGAGCTCAAATTTCTGCGTGACTATAACCTAATATCTTGGCGAGGTCTTAATATCGGTACGCTAGCGACAGTATTGGGAGCAACAACTACTGGTATTGAAGGTTTTAATAGTGCCGGCAATATAAAAGGCGATACTCTTCATATCCGAGGTAGACTTGGTTTTTATCAAAGCGATGGTAACTGGCTGGCTAACACATTTACCCCCATCCAAATTGAAAATAGCGTTATTGCACAAACACTAGACACACCATCACCACATACTATTATTAAAAATATCAGGATTCTGATCGATCAGAGTGCCTCTGGGCCACGTTCCGAACAGGACAAAGTAACGCTTCATGAACTACAACGATCACTAGCTCGTATTGATCTTGGTCATGCAGAAATTAATAACTATCATACTTTGGGAACTGGCGGACCTAGCGGATCATATTATAAATTTGGTCAAGCTTATGCTAGCTATGCTAATGAACACGGTACCAAACTTTTCAACTACGCCTCGGAAGGTAGCATTGAAAATGGCATTCGAGTCAATTCCGGTCGAATTGATTTTGCCATATTACAAAGTGATGTAGCTGAGGTCTTGTATGACGGTTGGATTGAAGAAGCACAACTGCCTTTACCTGAACTGCGTGCTGTTGCAAGCCTTTGGCCAGAGGCAGTACATGTGGTTACGCTTGAAAATAGTGATATCAAAGAATTTTCTGACATTAAGGATAAACAGATAGCCATTGGTAGCTTACGCTCAGGAACTCGTTTTACTACAGCACGGATATGGCTAGCTGCAGGGTTTGAAAGGTTAAATCGCAACAGTGTAAGACTGCTTAGTCGAAGAAACTCGATCATAGCATTGGAAAATGGTGAAGTAGACGCAATCGTTATCGTAGGTGCCGTACCTGACCCAGCAATACAAGAGTTAGCTCAACGACGTGATGATATTCGCTTCATTCCACTCTACCAGTCCACAATAAATGAACTAGTGAATCAACATTTTTCCTATTACGGACAGTCTATTCCGGAAAAAACTTATCCAGGGCAAACCGCATCTATACTAACGTTGGGACTGACTGCCCTATTAACAACAAGCGTACACACTAGGGATGAAGTAGTGAAACAATATATGGACTTAATGCGCGAAGGCGCAGAAGATATCGCTCACAAATTTTACCTTGCTGGTTTTATTTCAGATAAAACTGTAAGACTGGGGATTTCAATGCCCCTACATCCCGCTGCAGAAAAATATTATGCTCATTTGCAACAGCAGAGTGTTGAAAAATCAACGAACAATAGTGGAGAGTAAAAAGTTCTCTGTCATAGGCTGCTATCAAATCTGTTCACTCAAACCCCAAATCCGTAACTATCTCTGAATTTGTCTATTCCCATACCAAGAAAACTCCGACATTGAGGCCTATTCTATAGATAAATGTGATCACTAATTCAAAATAAAATTTAAAGAATCACCTAAAGGATACTTCCTATCCAACAAAACATTTATTGAATTCAACTAATAATGAAATTCATCTATAGCTGTGAGATAATTCGCGGTTCTGAACTCGTGAACTTTTGGCGGGATTAGCTTACTAAGACCATAATCCATAGAAAATGGATACATACTTGAACTTA
>QNEY01000194.1 GCA_003645385.1 Gammaproteobacteria bacterium
CGCAGGCGATCATATTGTGTCATCACGTAGTATCTTTGGTACTACACGATCATTATTTGATAAATATCTAGCTAAATTCGGTCTTGAAACTGACTATGTGGCACTTACCAATCTAAATGATTGGAAAAATGCTATCAAGCCAAATACTAAAGCCTTATTTCTAGAAACACCTTCTAATCCACTGAATGAAATTGCGGATATAGTAGCGCTGTCAGCATTAGCTAAAGCACATGACTGTTTACTGATTGTGGATAATTGTTTTTGTACACCAGCTTTACAGCAACCATTAGCTTTAGGTGCAGATATTGTTGTGCATTCGGCAACTAAATATATCGATGGACAAGGACGATGTGTGGGAGGTGCTGTAGTAGGTGATAACCAGCTTGTTGGTGAAGAAGTCTTTGGCTTTTTGCGCACTGCTGGCCCAACAATGAGCCCGTTCAATGCTTGGACATTCTTGAAAGGACTTGAAACGCTGGATTTAAGGATGAAAGCTCATTCGGCTGCAGCTCTACAATTGGCGCAATGGCTTGAACAACAGTCGGAAGTGACTAAGGTGTTTTACGCCGGTCTGCCGAGTCATCCACAACATGAACTGGCCAAAAAACAGCAGTCTGCTTTCGGCGGTATTATTGCGTTTGAAGTCAAAGGTGGTAAAGAGGGTGCTTGGAAGCTGATAAATGCAACGCAATGGCTTTCTATTACTGCAAACTTGGGCGATACCAAGACCACTATTACACACCCAGCAACGACAACGCATGGTCGGATGACGGATGAGGAACGTATTGAAGCAGGTATTACCAATAGTTTGATACGTATTTCAGTAGGATTGGAAACCATAGAAGACATACAAGCGGATCTACGACATGGTCTGAATTTGCTATAAGCAACCATTTTCTAAATAAATGTGATGATATTTCAGCTAATCATTCCCCCCCTCTAAACTAGATAAAAATAACGGCATAAAAACTGCATAAACAACCATAACTTAACAAACTAACGTCGGAAAACCGTCTTTATAATTCAGTCGCTTACCGTTCGTTGTTAATAAAAACAATAGGTTATGGATTTATGATGCGGACCCCAAAATATGTGTCAATTTTAATGCTGTTGGCAGTATTTCTGCCAATACGGCAGGTTTTTGCCATACCAGAACCAGTAAGTGATGTCCGTATCATCATCGATGTTTCTGGCAGCATGAAGAAAAATGATCCTAATAATTTACGTTCTCCTGCTTTGCGAATGGTGGTTGGTTTACTGCCTGAAAGTGAACGATCTGGTGTTTGGACATTTGCCAAATATGTCAATATGTTGGTGCCATTACGTAAGGTTAATGATGCCTGGCGGATGGAAGCAGAAAAACAGTCTGAAAAGATTCATTCACATGGCCTGTTTACCGATGTAGAGCAAGCATTAAATACAGCCACTGCAAATCAAAAGACAGCTGATCCTCGCTATCGTCGTAGTGTGATTTTATTGTCAGATGGGTTAGTGGACATTTCTACTAATGAGCAAGTCAGTAAGAAATCACGTCAGCGTATTCTCGACAAGCTAGTTCCACGACTAAAAAAAGCTAATGTAGCAGTTCATACGATTGCGTTGGCGGATACTTCTGATCATGCACTGTTAAGGGCCATTTCATTGGCAACCGATGGTTGGTATGAACAGGTAGATACTGCAGAAGAGTTGCAGCGAGTATTTTTACATATGTTTGAAAAATCAGCTCAACGTGACACAGTACCACTATCAGATAATCACTTTAAAATCGATGATAGTGTTAGCGAAATGACTTTGTTGATTTTCCGTAGTAAAGAGTCGAAGGCAACAGAATTACAATTACCTGATCAGTCTCATATTTCACAACAGAAGAGTTCAAATAATGTGCGTTGGCATAGAGAAGATGGATATGACTTAATAACAATTTCAGAACCACAAACTGGCTCTTGGTTTATTGATGCCGATCTCGACCCAGATAATAGGGTAATGGTTGTGACAGATTTGAAACTTCAAACGACTGATTTACCAAATAACATCTTGATTGGAGAAACATTTGATTTCGATGTAAGCCTGACCGAGAAAGGTGAGAAAATTGTCAGGCAAGATTTCTTGAAATTAGTTGATGGTCAACTAACACTGGAATCTGAGATTACCGATCCAATTGAACAAAGCCTTAATTCAAATCAATATGACGGTGTTTATAAAACGCATGTAGGAGAATCTTTCCAGCCCGGTCGCAATGATATTGTTGTGACGATGACCAGTGCAACATTTGAACGTCAGCGTCGGCAAAGTGTCAATGTGGTTGAAACTCCATTTGAGATTATTGTTGACCAACTTACTGACGAATCGACACGCACACACCGTATTACATTGATTCCCGACAATAGCTTAATTAACACAGATAATATTGCTATTGCAGCAATGCTGACCGCAGAAGATGGGTAGTGAGTGGCCGTATGAAGTGATGAAAACTGCTCACGAGGAATGGCAATTAACCTTAGCTGAACTGCATGATGTGGAGCAATACAAAGTAGCTTTACAGATCAGAACTGAAACCTTGAAAGGGCGAGATTTGTTCCTTCAACCGAAAGCAATTAACTTAGAAGATATTAGACTACCAGTTGTAGACCCTTCAGTGGTAGATGGAATTGATCAACAAATTGAACCAGAACAAATGCCGGACATAATTAGTGATGAAATGGACAGTAGCGTTGAACTGTTACCAAATATCGATGAAGAAATAACAGGGTTAGCTGATGAATTGGCTGATACTGGAAGTGGACTATCACCAGCAATTAAATTAGCAGTTGGTAATGCAATTATTTTGCTACTAGCAGCTATTGGTATCTTTCTCTGGCGCCGTAACAGTGCCTTGAGTACGAATCCAGGAGATAAATTATAAATGGATATGACTGACCCTATTTTACAAATGCTAGCTTATGAGTTGGCTGCAATTTTTGCGGTTATAAGTATTTGGCTAATTGTGCGTGAATTAAAAAAACGCAAGAAAATACATACTGATGCCGACAAAGCGGTGAAGAAATTAACCAAGGCCAAAGATAGTCGTATTAAAGCTTTAACTACACTGCTATCTGAAAAATATGGCTTAGTTGATGATGCTTTAGAACAAACAGCAACTAACTTGCAAGCACAAGAACAGCAAATTTATAAAGTATTGTTAACAAATTTTGTTGATCAAGATGCTAAGGCTTTAACGGAATTCCCAGTAAAGTTAGAACAAGCAATCGATGAATGTCTGAACTTGCTTCCAGTAGTTAATGACGCTTCTGATGCTGAAGAAATTAGTGATGATGAAATAGAAGTTGCTGTAGCAGTAGCGGATGAAGAAGACGAGCAGATAAACACAGATCTTGAAGATGAAATTGAAGTAGGAGTAGAAATTGACTCAGATTCTGATGATGAGGTTGAAGTAGGAGTTGCTACTGAATCAGAACTGAACGAGGAGATTGAGGACCAAGAAATAGCTCCTGAAAGCGAAGAACCCGAACCTGAGTCAACTTCAGTAGAATCAGACGAAGAAATTATTTCGGCAGACGATGTGGATGCATTACTAGAAGGTCTCGATGTTGAGGTAAGTGCTGATGAGGACAGTGATGAAGTAATAGATCTTTCTGCTCCAGACAAAGAGGATGAAGAAGAGCTAAAAAAGACTGAAGCTGAATCGGTGAATACTGCCGCTGATTCAGCTATCAGCACTCCACAACAAGGTGGAGAAGACATTCTAGATGCATCAACAGAACTAGATTCCATTGAGAGCAGGGTGGAAGAAGTTGCTGCTGAGTCAGAAAGTGAACAATTGGCAGCAGCAGATATTGTCACTGACGATGATATTGAAGCTTTATTAAATCAAGTTGACAATGAAGACCAAGACGAAGTTAATATTGAAGAGCCAGAGCCAGAGCCAGAGCCAGAGCCAGAGCCAGAGCCAGAGCCAGAGCCAGAGCCAGAGCCAGAGACAGAGCCAGAGACAGAGCCCGAACATACTGATGATTCTGATGAGGAGGCGCCAACACCCAC
>QNEY01000195.1 GCA_003645385.1 Gammaproteobacteria bacterium
ACATCAATCTGCTTTTCATGTCGTGTACGGTATAGTAGGCTATAAAACCCACGCCAAAATGTTATTGGTTTTAAGACGGGAAAATAACAAGTTACGCCACTACATTCATCTCGGCACGGGTAACTATCACCGCAGTACGTCACGCATTTACACTGACTATGGTTTTTTGACTGCTGACAAACAAATTGGTGAAGATGTCAGCAATCTGTTTGTACAACTCACTAGTCTCGGCAAAATTCCGAAAATGCACAAACTATTGCATGCCCCATTCACTTTGCATGATGGTTTGCTAAAACGCATTAACCGTGAAATTGCCCATGCAGAAGCTGGCAAGCCAGCACATATCATTATAAAAGTGAATGCTTTGGTTGAGCCTGAAATGATTCAAGCATTTTATCGTGCATCGATGGCAGGGGTGAAAGTTGATCTTATTATTCGTGGTATTTGCTGTTTAAAACCCGGGGTCAAAGGTCTTTCTGAAAACATTGAGGTTCGAAGCATTATTGGTCGATTCCTTGAGCATACTCGAGTATTTTATTTTGCAAATGATGATGAACCAGAAGTATGGGCTGCAAGTGCAGACATGATGAAACGTAATTTATTGCGTCGAGTGGAAACTTGCTTCCCGCTTGATCATAAGAAATTACGCCAACAAGTTATTGATGATCTGAATCTTTATTTGTCTGACAACACCCAGGCTTGGATATTGTCAGAAAATGGTCGTTATCAACGTGTTGAACGTCCGGAAGATGTCGAACCTATTTCTGCTCAGACAACCCTGCTTACCTCACTTGCTAAAACATTTTAATATTAGGCCGCACAAAACCTCGAGCAAATAATTATCGTTAGTAATAACTCCTGTCCCCTGTGTCATAACACTGGCTCAAAATTCTACACTGGTAATGACAAGCTTTATTACCAATGTGACGGTTGCGAAGGGATATTTCTAGACCAAGAATTCAGACCCGATAAAGACAGTGAGAAATCGCGTTATTTGACTCATAACAATGATGTTGATGATATAGGCTATCAACAGTTTGTGTCCCCTATCACCTCAGCAGTAATGAATGACTATTCGTCTGAGCATAAAGGGCTAGATTTTGGTGCTGGTACCGGGCCAGTTATTTCAAAAGTATTAACTGACAATCAGTTTAATATTAAAGCCTATGATCCATTCTTTCACAATCATTCACAGTTATTAAATGAAACCTATGACTTCATTGCTTGTTGTGAAGTTATTGAACATTTTTATGCACCGAGCAAAGAGTTTTCCTTACTGAAAAGCTTACTTAAGCCAAATGGGCGATTATATTGTATGACCGATATTTACCATGAAAACATTGACTTTCACGACTGGTATTATAAAAATGATCCTACCCACGTATTTTTTTACCAACAACAATCCTTTGTTTATATTAAAGAAGAATATGGCTTCTCTGATGTTTTTATTGATGGAAGATTGATAACATTTACTGTCTAAATCATATTACAGACCAGACTAGCTCGTTTTAGTTATCGACCAACAATAATGAATTTTTGGATTGCGTTCAAAGTCTTTAGGTAATGTCGCACGACTAATATCTTTGATAATCAGATCAGTTAAAGCATCGTTATCCATCTTAAAATCACGGCGATTAGTTGAAAATAACAATACACCATCATCTGTAAGAAGATTTGTTGCCATCTTAATCAATGAAACATGATCACGTTGAATATCAAACACCCCTTCCATACGACTTGAATTTGAGAAAGTCGGAGGGTCAAGGAAGATCAAACCATAACGCTTAGGTTCTTGTTGTGCTGTTTGCATCCACTCTAGGCAATTGGCACGTGTAAACTGATGTTGCTCACCGTTAAAACCATTTAGGGCCATATTATCCTGTGCCCATTGTAGGTAGGTGTTTGACATATCCACTGTTGTCGTTGTTTTTGCATTTCCTGCAGCTGCATAAACTGTTGCTGAACCGGTATAGGCAAACAGATTGAGGAAATCTTTTCCCGAAGATTGCTGAGCAATCATTTGACGCGTAGGACGATGGTCCAAAAATAAGCCCGTATCGAGGTAATCAGTTAAATTCACCCAAAAATTCAGACCAGACTCTGTGACTTTCATCCGTTGTTTTTGTGATGCCTGCGCTTCATATTGCTGAGTGCCACGTTGTTTTTGACGCAATTTCAACACAACGTGTGAGGCAGGAATCTCTAAAACCTGAGGAATAACATGCATCACATCATTTATTCGTTGAACTGCTTTTTCAGGGTCAATCGATTTAGGTGGTGCATATTCCTGAACATGAGCATGTTCGCCATACATATCGATAGCAACGGCATAATCAGGCAAGTCAGCGTCATACAGACGGTAACATTCAAGTTTATTTTTCCGAGCCCATTTCCCAAGATGTTTTAGATTCTTTTTCAGACGATTTGCAAACATTTCAGCATGTTCTGATAACTCATAAACTTGAGTGACTTCAGTTATCGGTTCAGGTTCTGATATTACAGCTTCTTGGGGCTGTGTACGAGCTGAAATTGGTCTAGGTGCGCGATAGCACAATACCTGACACGCTATTGGCCCATTATCAAAGGGAGTACTGTCAAACAGAGTTAAGCCAGTAAACTTACCTAGGCTTTCATTATCGGTAATCATGGTGGTACGCCATGCCGGAAATGATTGACTGACTATATTGCCCAGACTTTCATAAAGATAATGTAATTCAGATACATCACCCATACGCTCACCATAAGGTGGATTACACACTATTAAACCACTTGCCGGTAATGATTTAGCTTGTGATGGCCAATCTAATAAATCACGTTGTTCAACCATAATACGATCTGACAAACCAATTTCTGCAATATTTTCCCTCGCAGCGTCTACAGCTTTAGCATCTGCATCACCACCAGTCATTACTGGCAAGCGAGCCAAGCCACTATGACGACGACGTTCTGCCTCAGCCTTTAATTGTTGCCAAGCATCCTTATCATGCTGCTTCCAGTATAGAAATCCGAAATAGTCCCGCTTGATCCCTGGCGCAATATCAGCCGCCATCATTGCTGCTTCAATAATAATTGTGCCTGAACCACACATAGGATCGACTAGACCCCAACCTTGTTTGGCTAATCGTGGCCATTCAGCGGTCAATAATATAGCCGCTGCAAGATGTTCTTTTAATGGTGCTGGCGTATTTGCGACACGGTAACCTCGTTTATGCAAACTTTCTCCAGACAAGTCGATACTGACAATTGCCTGATTATGTTTAAGATAGACGTTGATTCTTAAATCTGGTTGATGAAGATCAACAGAAGGCCGTTCACCAGTCTGCTCGCGAAACCGGTCAACAATACCGTCTTTAACGCGTTGCGCACCATATTGAGTATGATGGATTTTAGATCGGAAGCTATTAAAATCAACCGCAATCGTACTGCCTTCAGCATCGATATGATCTTCCCAAGGCAGATCATGAATACCCTGATATAACTCATCAGTTGTAGTAGCTGAAAAATGAGCAATTGGCATTAAGACTCGAATTGCAATACGCGACCATAAGCAAACTCGGTAAGCATCTTCCATGCTTCCCATAAAGCGGATATTGCCAGGCTCTTCTTTGGTGTCTTTAATACCCATCTCAGCAAGTTCTTTTGCTAATAATGGCAACATGCCACGAGCTGCTGTAACGGTAAACTTATGTTTGATCATGAATATATCCTGATATAATTCCGACTATTTTAATACAGGTATATATTTTCATGGCAGTTAATGACAAACAAAAGCGCTATTTACGCGGTTTGGCACATCCAATAAAGCCAGTCGTTATGATTGGTAACAAGGGTTTAACCGATACTGTACTGGCTGAAATTGACAAGGCACTTGAACATCACGAATTGATTAAAGTGCGAGTTAGTGGGCTGGAAAAAGCTGATCGCACAGCTATGTGTAATGACATTGCTCTTAAAACTAGCTCAAACCTAATTATGATTATTGGTCATATCGGTGGTTTTTATCGACCAGCAAAAGAAC
>QNEY01000196.1 GCA_003645385.1 Gammaproteobacteria bacterium
GAAATGAAAGAGAAGAAAGCACGTGTTGAAGATGCGTTACATGCTACTCGCGCAGCCGTTGAAGAAGGTGTGGTTGCTGGTGGTGGTGTTGCTTTGGTTCGTGCAGAAGGCCGTCTAGGCGAATTGACTGGTGTTAACCATGATCAAGATGTTGGTATCACATTGGCACGTCGTGCAATGGAAGAGCCTTTACGTCAAATCGTTATCAATTCCGGTGATGAAGCATCAGTTGTTCTAAATGAAGTTGCAGCAGGGAAAGGTAACTATGGTTACAATGCTGCAACAGGTGAATATGGCGACATGATCGAAATGGGTATCCTTGACCCAACCAAAGTAACGCGTACTGCATTGCAAAATGCTGGTTCAGTTGCTGGATTAATGCTGACTACTGAAGCAATGATTGCTGATGCACCACAAGATGCCGGTGCAGCACCTGCAATGCCTGATATGGGCGGAATGGGTGGTATGGGCGGTATGATGTAAACTGTCTTTTGATTTATGAAAAAGCCTCGACCACCTTGGTCGGGGCTTTTTTTTGCATACTAGTGAGTACTAGTTATTACCAGCGAAATCATCAGTAAAGATGTGGCTAAGAACACGTTGCTCGAGGTAGGGGTAAAATGGATTCCAACGAATACGTAACATAGCAGAGGCGGGTATTCGTAGCATCCCACGTTCACCTCTGAATGCAAGATGTCCGAGTTGGACTCTGGGATTGTCCTTATATTGACCTATGCCATAAAGTGGATCTTGTTCTGTAAAAGATAGTGCAAGATGACCAAGTGAGAAGACTCCCGAAGGCCAAGACAAGTTAATATCAGTTTGGGACAGATCATCTGTTTGTCCTGTTTTCTGGGTGCGGACAACTACTCTAGGACTGTTCTCATTTTCATTAGTCACCAGACTGAATATAAATCGACTATTGGCATTGCTGGAAATTTCTGAAATCAGTGTGTTTGGATCTAATTTCAACATATATTCTATGTGGGTACGGCGATTGATATCAAATAACACGAGTTCATGACCACGATCCGGTACTTGCTCCAATAGCTTGTGAACCACTGCTGGAGAAGATACCGTAGAATCAAGAACGGATTGAAAGGTCAACATCTGAGGTAATTGATCCAGTTTTCCAGTGGGAGCCAGAGTACTAATTTGTAACTGATTTTCGACAGTCAACCGATAGGATTGATTGCCAGCATTGATGGTGAAGGAGTTGTACTTGAAGGGGTCATACTCCGGTAAAATAGCATTCCATTGAAGTTTTTCTAATCCTAGTATATTGCCAAGTCTTTCTTGCCAGATGGCTAAGGCGGCCACTTTTGTCACAGCAATTTGAGGTGAGATCAAAACCAGTTTTTTGACGGGTGGTAAAGAGGGATCTTCAATAACAGAAAGTACATAGTTTAATGCTAGAGCCCCACCGTTTGAATAACCCACAATATAGATAGGTTGCTCACCTACCTGTTCATAAAGATGTTTTACAGCCAGCTTTACTGCAGCAGCCATATCTTGCCATCTGACATCTAGAAGTCCCGAAGGGGTGGTTCCATGACCCGGCAATCTCAGCCCAACCACATGAGCTCCCTCTGCATGGAGGCGCTGCCCAAGAGTTTTTAGACTGTAGGGTGAGTCAGACATTCCATGGAGTAATAATACCCCGACCGTTGCTTGATCGGACGAAAGTTCAAAACTACGATTCCAATTACGTGGCCAGCGCTCAGGATCAGACAAGCTAGCGTGATGGAAGCGGTTAATGATCACTTGATCTTCAGGTTCGATTTGATCATAGACTTGTTCCTTAAGTTGTGCGAACAAGCGATTTTCCAGTGCCAGGTATTCGGTGAAGTTTTCGACCGGTGTTGATTCAGAAAATTCAGCATCGAGTTCCGCTGTGTGCCAGACTTTGAGATCAGACTGGTTATTGAGATAAATCACTGCCACAGCAAGTAAGGTGACAAAGCCACCGGTAAATATATTAAGCAGTATTTTTCCGATTTTCTTTGACACTTTGAAGGTGAATTTTTTCATAGCAAAAATTAATTTCCTTAGTCAGGAAGCCAGTTTAAATTAAAGTGGCAAGGCAAGAAAAGTGCCACCATTTTGTTTAGTCAGTTCACGCATTAATATGCCGAACCTGTTTGTTGTCCCAGGAGAAACAAAGCCAATACCATGGATTTTGGCAAGTTTTTTCCCTGAACTCGCTAATGAATTTTGTTTGGTGATTTTTTCAATAATAGGGTCGTAAGATGCTCCGGTATAATCATCACCGAACACATAAATGGAGGTCGTAATATTAGGTTTTGCATATTTTAGTAAGGCTATTTGGATACCTTCGACAGGGCTACTATTCGACATTTCAGCCCAATTACTGAATAAACTGATCACGCTGGTCCTTCTTCTGGGCGTATCAGGCATCCATTTGCCATCGTATCCTGATACGAGGGATGTTCCCATATCATTTAAAATCTGAAAGCCTTTTACTTCGGGATGAATATTCAATACATTTATGATTTCTGAAGATACGCGATTCCATATCTGTTTCATACTGCCTGATGTATCGACAATAAAAATAACATAATCACTATCAACAGGAATACCTCCAACTTCTTCATCGCGTGTTGTATTAGCTTTTTTAGGCGTCGATATTGAAGCTTGTTTTAATGTTGACTGAACCAACGATAGACCCTGTACATCAGTAGTAAGCGACGTTTGCTTATCTTGTTGTTGCTGGATTTTATTTTCGAGTTGAATTGAAGCAGTTTGTAATCGTCTTTTTTCGTTTGATAGTTGATTGGATTTTGATAATTGGATTTTGATAATTTGTTTGAGCTCAGAAATTGTATTTTCGAGAGTAATAACTGTTTTTAATAAACCATCGACCTCTCCTTTACCCATAATTGAGACATCATCATTCGTTTTTGAAATCAGCACCAACATGACTACAGCTCCAAAGCCACAAGAGATAACGTCCAAAAAGGACAGATTAAAGATGTCGAACTCTCTTTTACGTAGTTTCATGGCCAATTGTTTGCGGGACTAATCACTAATCCCCCCGTTGTGGCCGTCCAATTCCAGTATTGATTTATTGCATCAGGATCGCCTTCAAGGGGCAATAATACAACATCTACTTGAACACCTGATTTTGCGCTCTCATTGATCGTTTGTCGAAACAGCTTAACTCTGCATGCGCCTGAAATTATATTTGAATTGCCTAGGAGTGAACTACAACTCGAAAATGGATTTAAGCTTTTGTAGTTCGATTCGCCCTTAGTCGGTAAACCATCCGTGATAATGTATAAATTCGATGGCACGAATTTATTGACCGTCTGAAGTCCATGGTGAAGATTGGTTGCACCTTCAGGAATTAAGCCATTTAGGTCAGATAAAATGGCTTGTATATTTGTTGGATTACTGGCATTCATCCAGCCTTGATTACCCAGAATTTTTGCTTTTTCATTAAATGCCACCACGACAACATCGCTGTCTTGTGGCAAACGCGCTAGCAACCACGCGACAATCTTTTTTGTTCGGATCCATTTTTTTGCTTGTTGTTTATCCTTATTAGAGCTACTTTTTGTTTTGATAATGTCGATCAATTTTTCATTTGTCATTGATGCACTGCTATCTACCAATAGGGCAATCTTTTGTCCCTCGACTTTAAGACCCAATAGGTAACTTTCCTCATTTATCTGTTCGGTCTCTATTAAGTCTGCCTTCTTTACAATCTTTATGTCTTTAATATCTGATTTTAGTGTTTCTATTTCCTTTGTAGCTTTTTCAATATCGGTGTTGTTCTGAGCTAAAATTAATTGTTGCTCGGCAAGTTTTCTCTTGGCAGTAGCTGCTTGTATGGCATCTTTAGTAAGTTGAGCTTCAATACTTTTCAATGTTTGAAGACTGTTTTCTTTTTTTGATTCAAGGTTTTGAATATCATTTTTAAGATTATCGAGCTCGACTGAAGAGTCATTCACATTGTGCTTCACAAGCATAAACACGAGGATGATTGCTCCGAGCC
>QNEY01000197.1 GCA_003645385.1 Gammaproteobacteria bacterium
CACTATTTATCAGATAGTTTTTATGAGAATATAAATTCATGAAATATATAATCAAAGGATTGATTCTAATTGGCCTGCTTATGCAGGCTAATTTTTTAGTGGCAGATATTTTCCGCAGTCAAGATGATAGTGGTAATGTTAGTTTCTCAGATATTCAATCTAAAAATTCAACAGTTGTTCCTCCTGCTGTCGGTAGTTATCGATATAAACATGCAGTAGCCAAGGTCTATGATGGCGATACTATTGTTCTAAAAAATGGTGAACGAGTCCGTCTGTTAGGAATAAATACACCTGAGATTGAGAGCCGTCACCGGCAAGGTGAAGCTGGTGGACAGTTGGCTAAAAAATGGTTGCAAGACAAACTTCAGCAAGGTCAGGTGTTTCTTGAATACGATCAACAACAACGTGACAAATATCAGCGATTATTAGCTCATTTGTTTTTACCCAGTGGTGAACATCTCAATGAATCAATTATTCACTCTGGTTTGGCAACATTAACTATTATCCCACCTAATCTGCGATATAGTGACGAGTTAACAAAAGCTGAAATTGATGCCCAATATGATGGGCGAGGTATTTGGTCGATGACTGAATATCAACCACTTTCAATCACAAGCCTGTCGAAGGAAAAGGGGTCATCAGGTTGGCAGCGATTTCTGGCCACGCCCATAGAAATAAAATACAGTCGAAAGTATGTGCGTCTGATCTTGAATAAAAATGTTGATATACGAATACCAAAAGACAATCTGGATTTATTTCCCGAGTTGACGGAGTATTTGGGGCGGTCATTGGAAATAAGGGGTTGGGCATCGCGTACTAAAAGCCATTTTTCTATTTTAGTTCGACATCCAAGTGCAATTATTCTTCTTTAGCTAGATCGCTACGAAGCTTTTCAAGTCTGTCATGATAATTTTCGGCATCACCATATGCCATAAACTTATGATAGCGACTATGTGAACCTAACACCTTGTGAGCATGTTTAATGGGACAAAAATACTGCTCAGTTCTGGCCAAAATCTCCTGAATATAGGAAATAAGTCCATTCGCATAAGAACAGTAAACACAATGAAATTTCTCAAAGATATTGAGGTATGCAAGCTGATGATGATCAATTATGATGAAGTCACCTCTTCGTACCTTAGTTATTTTGTAGACGGGAAAACAAACAGCCTGATAAAAACTAACGAATAGATCACTAACAACTAATGGCACGATCATGGTGTAAATAATGGGTGCCGTAATAAGATTGATTGGGTGAAGACCAAAAAGCCATTGCCATACATCTGTTTTAAATTTGCGGTGAGCTTGCTTGATACTTTGCTCAAACCTGACTTTCTTACCTTTTAACTGAAAAAGTAGTTGATCTTCTTGCTGGTGAAGTTCGTCAGTTAATTCATCTTCTAGTAGTTTGATTTGATCGATTAACTGTTTGATCCGAACGTCCATAACTAACCTCTGATGAGTTTATCTCTTTGGCCAATATTTCTGCATTTCAAGGAATAAGAAAGAGGCAGACCAAGTTATCAGTACCAGTCCTATTAAAGATTCTAAACCGGTAAGAAATCGTATATTTCCAAGGGGCTCAATGTCACCAAAACCGACGGTGGTGTATGTTGTGAATGAGAAATAACTGCAATCGAGTAAACTTTGGTTGAAATTACCAGAGAGAGTTCCTAAGCCCTCAATACTTATCATCAGATAATAACCAAGAGCAAATAACCAAATCTCGATAATATGGACCAAGAGAATTGCAAATACGCCAATCAGAACACGAAAGCGTGGGCGGATTTTTACACTAGGTAGTCGTTTGGCGAGTTGATATAAGGCTTCGTAGTGCAGGGTGACACTGACAGTCAATAAAATTGAGTTAATAATAAGTGTATAAATCATTAGCAATATTTATTTTATTTGGCGAGGTGAACACGGTTACGACCTGAGACCTTAGCGGCATACACAGCTTGATCAGCAGCATTAATAAGTTGTTGACTCGTTTTAATTGTAGGATTCTCACCCAGAGTCGTTAATCCAATAGACAGGGTAATATTTAATGATTCTGACGAACTGATATCAAAATCAGTATCAGCAATTGTATTGCGAATTCTTTCTGCAATATCAAAAGCAATTTTACTGTTGGTATCGGCAAGTAAAATCACAAACTCCTCCCCACCATAGCGGGCCAATACATCACTAGTACGCATGATCTCGTTAAAAATATGGGCAGCTTGTTTTAATACGATGTCCCCCGCTTGATGACCATGATTATCATTAATACGCTTAAAATAGTCTAGATCGAGAAATAGACATGACAGAGGCGTATTATTACGTTGCGCTAATGTTACTTCTTCTTCGATACGCTGATCAAAAAAGCGTCTATTATTGACAGAGGTAAGCGGATCTCTTAAACCCACTTGTTTAATATTTTCTTGTAATCGAGCATTTTCTATACATGCGGAGACGACTGCAGCCAGGTGTTGTAAAAACAGGGTGCCCATATTGGATTGGAATCTATCAGATTTCCTGCTACCTAAATTCAAACTTCCAATTACTTCGTTTTGACGCACTAATGGCAATATCGCAACGGATTGTAGTTTAGTGTTATTTGGAAATAGTCGCTGATGTAAATGGGCAGAAAATGCTGATAAGCGTGGTTTTCTAACGATAGCAAAATATTGGCTAATTGAATGTTCACTATCAGTGAATAAAAGGCGGTCTTGCCATGTTGATGGTTTTTGTATGTTGTCTAACAGGCGTTGAAATTCATATTCAGTATCAAGCAATAACAAGGTGACATCGGTAAGCTGAAATCGGTCACGATGTTCTTCAAGGATGATGGTTAATAAATCAACTAAACCGGAGCTGTTTAATAGGTTTAGTTCATATTCTTGAAAGTTGACTTGTTTTTGTTCATTCTTTTTGGCAATTCGAAGAAGAGAATCAAGCTGAGCCTGAATTATTTCAACGTCTTGTGGCATTTTGGCGCCCTGTGAGTATGAAATCCTGTCCATAGAACCTAATAATGTCTTATTGTGCGAGCAATTGTCCATAGCTCAATAGTGTTAACATTTGCTTGACGTAATGCTTTTGCTGCAACATCAGCGGTATGCCCCGTTGTTAATACGTCATCAATTAATGCAATATGTTTTGGGAGATTAAAATTATTAACACCAAATGCGCGTTTAATGTTTTTTTTGCGTTCTGAAAAAGGTAGTGATGCTTGCGGTAACGTATCTTGGGTTCGTATTAAAATATCATTGCGAACCGGAGTAGGGAGTTGCTTTGATAAATATCGAGCCAGTTCCATTGCCTGATTGTAGCCACGGTGACGTAATCTTTTTGTGTGTAATGGGATTGGGATTAATAACTGCGGCAATGGACGATTGTTAGCCTGCTCTGCCATTTGTTGTGCAAAGAAGCGACTTAAAAATAATTTATCACGATATTTTAGATCGGTAATTAGTCGATCAATCGGTGATTGGTATCGGAAGATGCTGAAAGTGGCATCTTGCTCTGGAGGATTACGCAAACATTGCCCACATATGGTGCTGAAAGTGAGTGGGGTCGCACAACGTGGGCAGGAGGGGCCTAACCTAGGTAAGTTTTTTATGCAGTCATGACACAGACAGGACTGGGCATTACTAGCCCCACACAGTAGACAGGGTGTTGGCATCATATTGCTGTATAATTGAGTCAGTTGATGCGATATTTTTTGTCTGTAAACAGATAATGAATTCCGTGACATATAGACTAATTCCGTTTATCTAATGAAGTAACATCATGCCTGAAAATCAAACAGAAACCGATCAAAATATTCGTCACGACTGGACAGTAGAAGAAGTTGAAGCTTTATATGCTCTTTCTTTTGCTGACTTAATGTTCCGAGCACAAACCTCACATCGTCAAAACTTTGATCCTAATGCTGTACAAGTCAGCACTTTATTAAGTATTAAGACAGGTGGTTGTGCTGAGGATTGTGGATATTGCCCACAAAGTGTTCATCATGAA
>QNEY01000198.1 GCA_003645385.1 Gammaproteobacteria bacterium
ATATTCCATCGGCAAATACTATTTTTATTGATCGTGCTGATAAACTTGGACTTGCTCAACTTTATCAAATCCGTGGTCGTGTCGGCCGCTCTCATCATCGTGCTTATGCATACTTAATTGTGCCTCCTCAAAAAGCGATGACTAAGGATGCCATCAAACGTCTCGAAGCAATCGAATCTATCGAAGATCTTGGTGCCGGCTTCACTCTGGCAACACATGATATGGAAATCCGTGGTGCCGGAGAATTATTAGGTGATGAACAAAGTGGGCAAATGCAAGAAATCGGCTTTGGTCTTTATAACGAACTATTAGAACGTGCAGTGAATGCCCTTAAATCAGGCAAAGAACCCAGTCTCACCATCAGTGATCGCCACTTTATTGAAATCGACTTGCATTGTCCGGCACTGATCCCTACTGATTACCTACCCGATGTCCATACAAGATTGGTACTTTATAAACGTATTTCAGCTGCTCCAGACAATGAAGCATTACGTGAATTACAAGTAGAAATGATCGATCGTTTTGGCTTGTTGCCAGAGCAAGTACAAACCTTGTTTGCTATTCATGAATTACGCTTCAAGGCTAAAACTATCGGTATTCGTAAAATTGATGTCTATGACCAAGGTGGCCGCATCATATTCGATAAAGAACCCAATATTGAACCTATGACCATTATCCAATTGATTCAATCGCAAGCAGCCAAATACAAGCTTGACGGTCAGGACAAACTTCGGTTTATAGAAGATATGCCCGATGCTGATAGTCGTTTATTAACATTAAATAAATTGCTTGATGACTTGTCTAATAACTAAGGTTATATTAGAACTAGTTTATATATCACTCTGAGTAAGATTAACAGGAGAATCACTATGGCAAATGAAGGTTATCACGAACCAATTAACGAACTCTCTGATGAAACGAGAGATATGCACAGGGCAATCACATCGTTAATGGAAGAACTTGAAGCAGTGGATTGGTACAACCAACGAGTGGATGCCTGCAAAGATAATGAACTAAAAGCCATTCTTGCCCACAACCGGGATGAAGAAAAAGAGCATGCTGCAATGGTTCTGGAGTGGATCCGACGCAAGGATCCTTCTTTCGATAAAGAATTGAAAGATTATCTTTTCACTGAAAAAGCTATTGCTCATAGTTAATGGTTATCTCTTGCAAAGATAATTATATTGTTAAATTTATGTGCGCTTGGAATCTACTAATTAGCTGAAATTAAAGATCTTATTAATCTCGTCGATAACCTTTTTGTAAAACAAACTTGGTTATTATTATGATAGAGATACAAAGAAATAATTTCACACCTGTCAGCTCATCGAACCCAGCCAATAGAACCGTTCGATTTGAGGCTATTTCTGACGAAGAAAAACCGGTGTTTGCTGTTGAAAGAAGAAGAAGACCAACTCGTCGAAAACCATCAGCAAGTAAAGAGCAGATTGAACGTCGCGTTTCTTCAGATAGACGTCGTGCTACATTTAATTCAAAGGCGTAAAACTTTTTTACTCTAACTTATTCTGAAATCTGATAATTTAGTCTTTCACTACTTTTTCATCCAATCAGACCGGTAAAGGTGAAGAAAATAAATACGATGAAGATTATAAAGTGAATGGCGCCTTCAAGCACATTAGACTGGCCATCAGAAAAGTGAACAATAGAAGCTAGGAAGGTTATCCCTAATAAAACCATTTGTACTGGACTCAACACAAAGTTAATCTCATGATGTGTGATTAATGCCAGAATAATCATTGCAGGGATGGTTAATAATACTGTTGATAATGAAGCACCTAAAGCGATGTTGATAACAGTTTGCATTCTGTCAGCAGCTGCACTTTTTATGGCTGTTAATAGTTCAGGACTAGCAGAAATAACAGCAACAGCTAATGCACCTAATGCCAAAGGCAGACCACTGCTACTCAAACTCTCATGCATAAATAGCGACATTAATTCAGATAAAAAACCAATCAAGCCAATGCATAAAACCAAAAACCCGACATGATAAACACCATTAATATCACCGTGTGTTGTTAGTTCTTCTTTCCTCTGTGATTTATAGTCGTACTGAAAAAAGTAGCTATGTTCCTTTATCTGTATGCGTGTAAAAATGATGAACATAAATATAAACATTACCGTTAGAAATATCATGTAGGTGACTTCTAATGCATCAGGAACAAACATGGGCAATACCATTGCAATACCCATGGCAACAATAATCATCGATACATAGGAATTGGTGGAATCACAATTGTAGTCCTGCTCGCTATGTTTGATTCCACCGATAATAGCTGCAATTCCTAATAACCCGTTAATATCCAGCAATACCGCTGCAACAATGGTATCCCGTGCCAAATTAATGTTTTCTGAATGACTCATCATGATGCCGATCATCAGCACTTCAACCACAACAGCAGATAGGGTTAAGATCATGGTTCCATAGGGTTCACCATACTTTTCTGCCAGCATCTCTGCATGATGAGCCACATTAACAGCAGAGTACATAATGACTGCAAAAATGAAAAACAATGCCAGCGTATTGGATAACGATGTTTGGAGAATTTGATGCTCTAATGGAATAAGCACCACTAGGGTTATCAATGAAACAAATATAGCTTTTTCATTTTTCAAAAGATTAAACATTATTTTTGTTCTCAACTACAAAATGAAGATATGTATCTAGTTTACTTAGCTTCATTTCCACCCAAAATACGTACTTCACGTTGGGGGAATGGCATCGAGATATTATTTTCTTTTAATGTATTCCAGATAATTAGCATCAAATCAGAATCGACTCGGCTTTTACCATCATCAATACCTTCCATCCAATATTCCACTTGAAACACCACGCCAGAATCAGCAAATTGAGTAATTTCACAATCAGGTGGTTCAGGTGTATCTAATATTTGAGGGTGTTTTTTAACTGCCTCTAAAATAAGAGCTGGTATTGCAGGAATATCACTATGATACGAAACCGAAAATTCGACGGTATAACGTTGGCAAGGGTCTTTACTGGTCCAGTTGATAAAGGTAGTTGTGACAAACTGTTCATTTGGCACCACAATCTCTTTCCCTTCATAGGTTTGAAGGGTAGAAGATCGCATATTCAGTGCAACCAAATGACCACTTCTTCCATCTTCTAACTCTATAAAATCTCCAACAGTAATAGTACCATCGAGCAGAATAATAATGCCCGAGATAAAGTTAGCAGCAATTTGCTGTAAGCCAAAGCCCAGACCGACACCTAATGCACCACCAAACACGGCAAGTGTGGTGAGATTGATTCCTACAATTTGCAGTAATACAAAGAAGATGAGCATGAACAATACAATTTCAAATAGCTTTGAGAACACTTCTCGGCTCTGTATATCTAATGTTTCTTGGCTTCGAATAGCTTCCTGCCCAGCCTTATTTGAAATTCGTCCTAACCAAAATAAGATTGAACCGAAGATGGCTACTCGAGTCAGCGCATAAACTGATAATCGAATATTACCAACTTCCAATGCGATGCTATCTAGGAAAACTACGACATTATCAAGCCATCCAAACACTTGTAATGTTGCTACAGGAATACCTACCCAAAGAAATAAAGAACGAATAAAACTGTTTTGTATAAAACGTACAATTACCGATCGTAATAAGAAAACAACGCCCAATCCTTGAGCAATAATAATCAACCATGATTTCCCAACATAGGAATGAGTAACCTGAATCGCTATTGAAAGTAGCATTAACGCCAAGATAGGAAAGAGTAGTTCGTGTGAAGTAAAAATACTTGCTCGTAACCCATTTGCCATTCTTGAGCTTGACTCAACCGGCTGGCCACTTACGGCAGTAAGCTTACGTTTGAGAATTTTCGCAATAATCCATGCCACGATAACAGCTGTAATAATGGCTAATATCTGGGCATAAAACTCAGGGCTAACAGCCCATTTTTCAAGCACATCCAAGCCTTGATAAAACTCTGTCTCGATTAATTCTAAATTCACTATATCATC
>QNEY01000199.1 GCA_003645385.1 Gammaproteobacteria bacterium
ATTTTAAGAAGATAAGTGTTTGGATAGTATTGTTATCAAAACCATTTTCTTGTAATAGGAAAAATAATAAAAAGGACGAGATGACGCCTGAAATTCCTAGTATAGAAGCAACCGTAAAGAGTTCTTTCATATTCCAACGTACGGGCTTGTCGCTGGTTTTAGTATTGTCATAGGCAATAGTTAAAATGGGTAGATCATTGAGTAGGGCTAACAGGATGATCATCAAAGCAGTGATCGGGTAGAAGTCGAAAATAATAATACTTAACGATATGAATAAAATAATACGAATGGTTTCTGCAATACGAAAAGTGGCGTAACTTTTCATCCGCTCAAAGGTATTACGTGCTTGATGTATCGCATGATTAATGACGGATAATCCAGGCGAGGTAAGAATAATATCTGCTGCTGCCCGTGCTGCATCAGTCGCATTAGATACGGCAAAACCACAGTCTGCCTTTTTTAAGGCTGGTGCATCATTAACGCCATCACCAGTCATACCAACAATATGATTTGCCTTCTGCAGAGTGTCTATAATGGCATGCTTGTCTTCGGGCAATACTTCGGCAAAAATATCTACTGATTCGATCATTTCTACTAAGGCTGATTCATGAGTATGAATAAATTGTCTTTCCAGCATGCTTGTGTCATAAATTTGTTCTAGATCCTTTAGTACTTCATTGGCAAAGCGTTGTGCTTCTTTATGAGAGACGTCAGGATTCAGACGGTGGTAGATGGCATGAGTCAGTGCTCGAGCCATATCTGTCATTTCGTGGCTTGATTTTCCTGTAACTTGATTGGAACGTACGGCACGTTGCTTTAAACCCAACATATGACCAATTTCACGGGCAATTGCGAGGTTATCACCAGTAATCATTTTGAGTTCAACACCGAGCGCTCTCATCTGTTTAATGACTTGTGCAGAGTCTTCGCGTGGAGGATCGATTAGCGGGATTAGCCCAATTAGGTCGAGTGGTTTCTTCTCATGTTGTATTGCAACGACTAAAGTGCGATAACCTTTGCTGGCTAGTAGATCGATACTGTTATTTATGGCAATTGTTTCATTATCAGATAATTCTGCCATATCCAATAACACTTGAGCTGCACCTTTAAAGACAGTAAATCTTTCATTGCCATTAGATACGATTGCAGAGGTATGTTTTCGAGTTGGATCAAATGGTGAAAAGCTATGTTGTTCCCATTGCTGCCAATTACAGTTTGGAAAATTCAGGTCTAAATAATAGAAAATAGGCAGCTCAATAGGGTCGTTATTCTCTTTACGAGATGCGAGGATTGCATACAAAAAAAGTTCTTCCTCTGTATATCCCTCTAAAGTGATGGGGGTGACAACCTGCATTTCATTCTTAGTTAATGTTCCTGTCTTATCAGAACAGAAAATATCCACACCGGCCAGTTCTTCAATAGCTGTGAGACGAGTGACTATTGCTTGTTTTCGAGCAAGGTTAATTGCACCCACTGCCATTGTGACTGATAGTACAGCAGGTAGGGCAACAGGGATCGCAGCAATTGTAAGCACCATTGCAAAGCGGGCTAGCTCCATGAAATCTTCATGTCGAAACAGGCCAACGACCACAATTAGTGCAACCATAACTAATGTCAGGATGATCAAGAAATTACCAATTTGCATTACCATTTGTTCAAAGTGGCTGCGCTCTTCTAATGAAGCTTTAGCTACTAAGCTCACAACGGAGCTAAATCGCGTTTGGCTACCGGTATTAACGACAACCGCACGCATTTCACCTTGTTTAATAATGGTGTTGGTAAAAGCGACGTCATCTAAGTGTTTTATAACAGGTAATGATTCGCCAGTCAGAGCAGATTCATCAATAGAAAGATAGTCGCCATCGAGCAGTTGAACATCCGCAGGAATAATGTCACCGATACGGAGTAAAATAATGTCTCCAGGTACTAGATCACGTGATGGGATTTGGAGGTAATGTCCGTCCCTTAACACCCTAACATCTATAGTGACTTGTTGTTTTAATGCCTTTAACGCATTTAATGCTCTATGTTCCTGAAAGAAATCCAGAAATGCATTCACTAATAGCATAATGATGACAATGATGAAATCTTCCCACTTTTGAACTACTGCAGAAAGGATTGCTGCTATTTCAATCATCCATGGGATCGGGCCCCAGAAACGGCGGAAGACTCGGTGCCAGAGTGCTTCTTCTTTTGCTTCAATTTCATTTGGACCATGCTGTCCGAGCTTAATTTTAGCCTCTCCAGAAGTGAGGCCACTATCAGGATCTACCGACCAGTTAGCAAGTGTCTCTTGAACTTTTTGACCAGTGTAATTATCTGTAGATTTGCCCAGATTATCAATCATGATGTGCCAGTTATTTTCTTATTCTTAAATTAAGGAGAGAAACTCACTTTAACATTTACAACACTACTACAGGATTTCAATAAAGAACTAATCATTACTATATTAAATTTCTCGCCAGTTACTTCTGAGAGTCCATCTCTCTGAAAAATTTGTGAAGGCAGGATTGGCAAGGAGTTAGATGGGGGCTTGGGAAGTGAATAGCTCAGAAAAGTGCGCTCTACTAATACTTGTAGTCATCAACATCAATGATATAGCTTATTGTTATAAATATAATCTAGCGTCACAACAAATGCTAAGGCATCATTCTCTAAATCCAGATCATGCTCTTCTTCCACCAAATGATGATTCTGATAATGAAATGTAATCGGTTCTTTATGAGGTCTTATAACTGCAACTTTATCGCCACTCCTCAATGCATATGAATCATAGAACTGCATTAATGAAACATCTTTTTTCTGATCACTGAAAATTGAATGACCCATGATTGGGTATTTCAAATCTACTCCAACCAAATCAAGTGCAGTTGCTAACACATCTGGTTGTGACGTTATTCCCTCATATATCATCGGCTCAATATCTTGACCTAATATCATTCCTGGTATTTGAAACATATCTACCGGCACCATATCATCACCATAGACCCTTACATTATGATCAGCCAAAATTACGAAGATTGTATCTTTGTAATACTCTTCTTTTTTGGCCTGCTCAATAAATTGTCCAATTGCATAATCAGCGTACTTTATGGCATTGGTAACACTCTTCTTTTCTACACCGCCAACTAATTCTATTTTGCCATCCGGAAAATCAAATGGAGAGTGATTAGAGGTCGAAAACATCACTGCTGCAAATTTTTGTTTCTTATTATGCAGCTTTCGAAATTCTTGGTTTGCTCTTATAACGAGATCTTCATCACTTACACCCCAAGTGCCAACATAAGAAGGATTTTCAAATTGTGGTTGATCAATAATTTGATCAAAACTATTGCCAGAAAACCAACCTTTCATATTGTCAAACCTACTTTCACCACCATATAAAAACATGGTGTGATAACCGAACGGCTCAAGAGCTGATGAAATAGTGAAGAAATCACTTTGTGACTTATTCCTCTTTAGAACACCCTTGCCAGGAACTGAGAAATTACCCGCCACACTTCCAGCTATACCTCTAATACTTCTGGTTCCATTAGAATAAAGGTCTTTAAACAATATCCCTTCTTTACTTAACTGATTAAGATTTGGGGTAATTCCTTTTTCACCGCCGACAGCCTCAACAAATTGATAACCGATGCTTTCCTGTAAAAATATCACTAAATTTTTAGTATTTTCAGATTTAAAATGTGTTTTCTCTAATCTGGATAATGGAAAAATATCATCTGTATTTGTAATGTTAAGACGTTCTTTAACTCTTATTAATGCCTCGTCAATATCCATTTTTCCATATTTCTTAATGATGCCTTTACTGCCATGTCGCTTGCTGACATAGACTGCGTAACCAATACTATAAAATGAATTTTTTGTTATTTCATTTACTATTCGGTCGGATGAATACATTGCATCTGAATTATTGGCTGGACGGTGGCCAAATGATGAGCGAATCCCTACAAACAATATAAA
>QNEY01000200.1 GCA_003645385.1 Gammaproteobacteria bacterium
ATGTTGTCGTAACCCAAGTGGTGCCCGACATTTCAACTGATTTACCTATACTCGAAGAGTATTTAACAGCACTTAATCAATTTGATGCCGCTATAACGCCGAATGATGTCTCTCTGGAAGGTTTTATTGTTGCTAAAATATTTTATCTGGGACTATTGAATATTGAGGGTGAAATTAATCGAGAAAGCATTGTAGATGGCTTAGAGGCTGTAAATGGGCAAGATATAGGATTGGGCCTGCAAATCTATTATGATGCATCAGACCATCAAGCAATACACAATATTTGGTTAACATGTCTATGCGGTGGGGATTTTAATTCCTTTAACTGGAAAATGTTAAATTCAACGGAGTGAAGGTAAAGTAAACATGTATAAGAATGGGGATGTTCATGTTTAAATCATGGAGTATCAGGAGTCTTCTCCAGTTATGGTCACTGGTAACAGTGCTAGCTATTGTCCTTATTGCGGCTGTGGCTATATATTCCAATAATTTTTTCTCGGCTACACAAACGAATTTAACCGAGAATGTGTTGCCAATGGAAAATGCCAGTCGTCAGATTGGTAGTGTGGCAGCCTCATTTATCACCAGACAAAAACAAGTGATCGCATCAGCTTCCCCAGTGGCTATTGATAAATTAATACCCAGAAAAGAGTTAGAACAGAAGTTTATCAGGCATTGGCAACAAATATTTTCAGTAGTATCAGATAGCGAACAAGGGAAAACAGCTGTTAATTCATTGCAAGCCAGCTATCAAAGGTTTTTAGATATAGATAGCCAATTATTAAATCTAATTGAGCAGCAACATAGCACTCGGGCTCAATTGAAACAGAGGACCGGTGATGTTGAACGAATAGAACAACGAATTCAGAATCAGGTTGGAGCTATCTCAGGGCGTATTAATTTACAGGTTAGTCGTGAGAAACGTGCAATACGTTTATCAACGGAAAAAGAGGTTCTCTCGAGCACAGCTATATTATTGAAGAGTGCTATGTTTAGCAATCAAGAGGCGATTCAGAAGTTAAGTCAATCCGTGCAACTCAACGCTTTAACTATTACTAAGCTGACCCAAGGGATTATTCAATCAAATAATGTAGATAACTTACTTAGTATTCGTGAAAATAATATTCGACAACATGAATCAGCATTGAAGACTGATATCAGCCAGTTAAAACAGAAACTGCAGAATAATAATAAATTATTGGAATTAACTAAAAATCTAGATCTGGATATTGATGTTTTGATGGAGGTTGTTCTATTCGGTGACTCGTCAATTTATCTGATACGGTTACAACAACTAGAGAATGAACAATTGTTGGCACTAGGTGAGCAAGAATCAATTGAAATATTGAAAGATATGATGACCAAGCTTAACGAACTATCATCATTAATAAGTGAGCAAAGTTTAACAATAGTGAATCAGTCAACCCAAGTTGCTGATAATGCCCGTCGAATCATTATTGTGTTGGGTTTATTGATTGTTTTGGGAATGGTGAGATTCATAATTTCTATTTCAGAGCGTATCAATGTACCGTTAACAGAGTTGCGCAAAGCAATGCATGCCTTATCTTCAGAAAATTTTGATACTCGGTTGAAAGTCAGTACAGGTAAAAGTGAATTTGCAGTATTAGCCTCAGACTTTAATCTGTTTGCTGCCAATACACAGTATTTAATCGGCGACTTAGCAGATGCTAAAAATTCACTTGAGCAACGTGAACAGCATATCAGTGCTATTCTGAGCGGTGTACCAGAAGCCATTCTGACAGTTTCTTCATCAGGTATCATTCAGTCAACCAATCCAGCTGCAGAACGTGTACTAAAAGCAAATGATGCTACTTTAACAGGCTTAAATATTATTCGTTTTTTTGATGAAGAGCAGCACTTTAACAGTCTTGAAGATATTCAAAACAAGCTGAATGAAGGCAAGGAGTTTTTAGGGCGAGATTATAATAATCAGGCATTCACAATATGGCTATCTCTTAACCCTATTGCAATTCACGATGATGAAGTTTGGGTGTGTGTTATTTCAGATATTACTGCGTGGAAAAAAGCAGAAGAAAACGTGAAAAAAACCAACTCTGAGTTAGATACCATACTTGAAAATGCCATGGTTGGTATTGCTTTCATCAAACAACGTGAGTTAGTGCGTGTCAATAATAAGTTTGAACAATTATTTGCCTGCGATCGGGAAACTATTGAAGGTCAATCTGCAGAATGTTTGTATCCGAGTACTGAGGCATTTGAACAGTTAGGAAAGCAGGCTTATGAGGTATTGCAACAAGGTGGAAATTTCGAGGGTGTAGTTCAACTTGTCAGGCAAAATGATGAAACATTCTGGTGCTCGTTATCATGCAAAGCGATTTCATCTGAAGAACCTCACGAGGGTACTATCTGGTTATTTGAAGATGTAACAATTCAACGTGAACAAGATGTTAAGTTACGTGAGCTTGCCACTCTGGATGCTCTAACGGGCTTACCAAATAGAGGTGTGTTTAATGACCGATTGGATCATGCAATTCATAAGGCACACCGTGATTCCAGTAGGATAGCAGTCTTTTTTCTGGATTTAGATCATTTCAAAAATATTAATGATTCATTAGGACACAAAGCCGGTGATTTACTATTATGCGAAGTTGCAAAGCGCCTGAAGTTATGTGTTCGTGAAGGCGATACTGTCGCTCGGTTGGGTGGAGATGAATTTACCATTATTTTGGAAGAAATTCGTTCAGTACAATATGTTGCCAAAGTAGCAGAAAAAATATTCGATATTCTTTCAAAATCATATCTGTTGGAAACAACTGATGTTAATGTTAGCCCGAGCATAGGTATTAGCCTGTATCCAGCTGATGGGCGCAATGTTGATATCTTGTTAAGAAATGCTGATGCTGCGATGTATTATGCCAAGAAAAGTGGTCGTAATAACTTTCAGTTTTATTCAGCAGAAATGAATGCACAAGCTGCAAAACGATTAGCGATGGAAACCAGTTTGCGTCGTGCAGTTGAACAAAATGAGTTTTATATACACTTACAACCTCAGATTGATTTACGTAAACAGAAGGTTAGTGGGGCAGAGGCATTGTTACGTTGGAATAGCGAGCAATGGGGGCATGTTTCTCCTGCCGAATTTGTCCCTATTTTGGAAGATATAGGCTTAATTGGTGAAGTTGGAGAAATTGTTTTACAACAGGCTTGTGAAGCATTTATGTCACTGAAAGATAAACTTGACCCTGATTTCCAAATGGCAGTCAATTTATCGGGGCGTCAATTTCATGGTGGCCAGTTAGCCTCATTTGTCAGGAGTCAATTGGCAAAAACAGGAATGTCAGCAAAAAATCTTGAGTTAGAAATTACCGAAAGTATTTTAATGGATGATGCTGATCTGGCAATCACCACTTTAAATGAATTAGCAGAATTAGGCGTCACCATTGCAATTGATGATTTTGGAACGGGCTATTCATCACTATCATATTTAAAACGATTCCCATTAGATGTTTTAAAGATTGATCGATCTTTTGTGCGTGATGTAAATGATGATGCAGATGATGCTGCTATTGTTGATGCGATTTTGGCAATGTCACGTCGTTTGGGGCTTGATGTTGTTGCAGAAGGGGTTGAAACACCAGAACAATTAGCTTTCTTACAAGCTCACGATTGTCATCGTGTACAAGGATATTTCTTTAGTAAACCTCTTATTCTCACTGAATTCGTGGACTTTGTAGAGCGAGATATTAAATGCAGTTGACTTGTCACTGAAACTTAACGAGATTGGTACTGTAAAATAGTTTTTTCATTGTCATTGATACGGATAGTCAAAGCTATTGTTGAATAATGCCATATTTCAGTGCCAATAATATTTGTGTCCTGTTCAATATAATCGGGTTCACCAAAACGATGACGAATCATATCTGTATCAAGTCTTATTGACGGGATGTAGGTAACAGCAC
>QNEY01000201.1 GCA_003645385.1 Gammaproteobacteria bacterium
GGACTAGAACATGGCAAGGCATGGGCAGGAAGCAAAGAAGAATACGAAGGCAATAATAAAGACAAAGACAAAGACAAAAAGAAAAAGAAAGAGAAAGAGAAAAAGAAAGAACAAAAGCAAAAGCACAAATAATCTGAGCTTGAATCAGATAGATCAGTACTGTGCAGTTAGTCGTGATTGTGAAGTAGTGGGTCTTGCTTCTGTAGTGTTCGGTTATCTGGTTAACCTGATGAGCTCAGGTTAATTATAAATACAATTAACGATTTTCAAGGCGATTATAGTCAAATAGGCCTGCTTCAATGGGTGCTATCTGTTGAAAAGCATTATGAAATCGGTCACTTAAAGTCCAAAATTGGCTTGAAGTACGTCGTATGCCATAAAGATCCAATAGCTTTTGGTAATCAGCTTCTGTTGCCAGCGTTTCTACTCGATCTGCTAGATCTGTCAAATTTACAGATTCAATATCCCAGAATACATTTGGATAAGCACCAACAAAGCCAGGCACAATTGTCATAGTATCTTCATCTGGAAGACGGTTTTTTGTTTCACTTAGCAGGGAGGTAACATTAGCATATCCTCTATTGTGAATTAAAGAAAAAAAGTGCTCTTTACCTTTCGAATTAGTCATTCTGATAAACACTACTTCTGGTAACAAAGCTGTTTTACTTCCTGTTAGATCTCCCAATCGATTAAGAGCAGACAGTTCCTGATCAGTTAATCCTTTTGTTAGCAAGCTATATTTATCGGTTAATGTAGGAGCTAAATAGTGCTGAAACTTTTGAAAAAGTTCCTGTTTATAGTTTGTAGTTTTGTATTCTACTGATGTTGGAAAAAAGGCATGATCTGGCATTTCTTCCATATATTTCCTGATACCTTTATCAGCACCTCGATACCAATAACTCAACTCTTCAAATCTGTTTTCTGGAGGCAGAAGTGACACAAAATTAAATTCAGCTTCAATTCTTAAAAAATCCATATACATTCGAGTCATTAGCTGGTGTCCAACATTGCCAAAAGGGTCAAAACCCGCGACTAGCAGATAATGGATTCGTTCAAACAAGGCGTAATCAATTATCCAAGCTGTTTTGGGAGGCTTTCCAACGAGTCCTTGTACGACTGATGCATTGTCAAAATGACGAAAGACAGTAAGTGCAGCATTTGTATTATTGCCATTACCATCCCATACAGTATTTAATGAAAGTTGATGCTGTTCTGATAATTCTTTAATGAGTGTAGCTTTAGCTTCGAAATAACTATTCTGTAGTTTTGCATATCTCCTCCATGTGAAAATAGAAGCTAAACTATCCTGTTCTCCAGGTAGCCTTAAATTATCACTTTCCTCTGCGAGGAAGTCTGACATTTTTTCATCACTAAATTCCCGGTTTTTTGTAAAAAAGACCCAAAATCTGTCATCAATAACATTCAACGCAATTTCACCACGACAGACCGATCCTTTAATAAAGCCCATTATAAAAATTTGAGCATCATCCAGCAGAAACTGGTGTCGTGAACTTGGTGGAAGATCACGAAAAGTAATAAAAGGATTGGCAGCTATGTCTACGTGATAACTTGGCAATGTTTCAACTTCAAAATCGGCATCAATAAATAAGTCTTGCCAGCGTTGCATTCTGGCCTTATCCATCTTATAAGGTATATGTGTTTTATCCAGAATGGTGGCTTTTTCTTTGATCAGTCGATAATAAATATTATCCGTATTTGGATTATCATATGGTCGTCTAGTTGCAATCCTATCAACTTTTTCTCCAGGTGGTGTTTTTGAGCGAACAATGGTAAAAAAACTTCCTTTAGGTTCTGCATCAAAATAAAGATGTGTCAGAAAGAGATGCTCATAAATATAGCGACTCATTAACTTATGTTTATTTGAGCTCTTGTTAAGAAATGATTCCCATTCGTCAATCTGCTGTTGCTGGAAATGGGTTAATGGCTCTGGATTGACCATCTTGGCACCATTTTCTAGCCAATGCTCCATCTTTTTAAATTCTTGATCTGACAAACTTGGTAACCCAAAAGGCATACCCCAGTTTGGATGTTTGTTGGCAAAATTATCATAGGTTTCGATGGTAGGGCAGACTTGACTACGATCCAGTGAAAAATCATAATTTCCAGTTAATATAGCTTTATCAGCAAGTGGATTATTTTTCTTTAATTCCAGCATTTTATAGAGTAAACCTGCTTGTAAATTGGCCTCTTTCGTTTGCTGTCGTTCATTTAATACTGAGCTAAAACCTTTCGTTCGCCATTCTTGCGTGGTCTGTGCATCTTCAAATAATCGAGTTGGCTGGGCAGCTTTTAACCGGTTTGCATAAACAATCTGTGAGGTCAAACCTCGGTCAATGCCTTCAGGAGAAGAAAGTTTTAGCTGACAAGGTGCGTCGTAACAACCATGGCAGACAACACATCGGTTTTCCAAGATTGGTTTGATCTGATGGTAATAAAAGGCACCATCATCTGTTGAAATATCAACAATACGTTGCTGTGTCTGGCTTGGTCCGTAAAGGCTATCAAACTGTTTAACTGCAAATGCAGTACAGCCAGATAAAAACAGAATGAAAAATATCCATGAACGACGATGGAACCTTTGAAGCATGATTAATGTTCTTTAATTATCAAGACGATTCAAGAGTAGTATATAGATCAAAATTGAACTTTATTTTATTTGAATCGGCGAAGAGCTGTAATGCTCAACATGCTTACAGTCGTATCATAAAAATCTATATTAGAGTCTGAGTGAAAGTAGGCTGCTGTTCCTAATAGATTCCAGTTCTTGATTCCAAATGCATTTTTGTAAGCAGCGGTGAAAGTACCGCCCCAGCGATCGTCATCACGCGTTTTGTTAAAAATAGGGTTTGTTTTATCAAAGTTAGTGGATGCTAAGTCAATATTGGTAATAAGAGAATATTGCGTTGTATCGTAGATGTGAGTCACACCAATAGCCCAGACATCATTGCTCATAGCGTCACCATCAAGATTGTGTTTAGCAAAGCTTAACTTGGGTCGTAAGCTGTGACCATTGTTGAAGTCGAAACGATATGAACCTTCAAAATGCTGTTTTTTACCTTCACGGTCTAGTAGTTTGATATCACCGGCAGTTAAGCCTAAACCAGATAATTGGCCACTCAGTTCATCATCAAGGCTGATATCACGGTAGGTATATTTGAGTGTTGCTGTAGTTCCAGCAATTCGATCCCATTCTAATCTAATGCCAGTGCTGTCACGGTCTGTTTTAGAGCGAGCTTGGTTTGTCAGATAGGGGTCTTCCCAAACTTCAGTGGGTATTGTTGAAAATAGGTAGCCTACGGCAATTAAACTTTTATCAGTTAGCTCATGTTTGACGCCGAGTTGTGCAGAAAGATCGAATTCAATAAAATCTTCAAATTGATTACCTAGAAAAATTTGCGTACGAGCATTAGAAAAAGTGTATGCAATTTCACCATTAAACACAGGGACAGAGTCACTCTCTGATTTTGGGTCATCATTTAAAGACGATATTGTTTTATTGCCAATATCGACTGTACTATTACCCGAAATTAAATTTTATCCTGCATTAATCAAACATAAACCAAGATTGATATAACCAGTAAAACCATCTTTATTGGGGATTGGGTCTAGCGCATGTGCGAGACTTGATAGTAAGAGAAAGCAAGTGCTATACAGTGTGATAATGACTTTATTACACATGAAATTCCTTGTGGATGGTGCTATTTCTATTGGCTACTTTATGAGTATATCCCCTTTCTGGAGAGAACAGAAGAAACTGCTTAGTTCCAGAATGGATTTTATTTATTAGCTAGAAGTTATGAGCCATCATCCTTGCCACCCCAAGCCCAGACAAATGACAGTTTGTATTTAAAGTCATTATTGACATCGCCATCATCGGGTATTGATTCATATTCATTTTCTAGACCAAGGTTTAGACC